>PKXT01000366.1 GCA_003133505.1 Acidobacteriota bacterium | reverse complement strand
ACCGCTACGAACTACGAGCAGCGTGAACGTTCCCGAGATTTAACCGCGCTCTTGGTGTTCTGGCGCGGACCACTGTTCGCGGGCAGCTTCCAGTCGATGCCCCCGCTGTCTAGCGACGCTCCCAAGGCACGAACTGTTCCCTTTTCCCGAGGGTGCCATGCTCTCCAGAGCAAGCGTTCACGCCCAGATGTAATTATCGGACTTGAACGAAATGATGAGGGAGAGCGAGCGGCGACGGCGAAAGGATACCTCGCGATGAGGGCGGCCATGAGGGAAAGAATGATGAGGATCATGGCCTTGGTGCTGGTAATCAGCATCGGTTTCCTTGTGCCAAAGGCGGCGGCACGGTCGGATAAATATTCGAAAATGGCGCCTGTCGATCAATACTTGATGGAACGGAATGCTGAGATTCTGGTGGCGCGGAGCGCCGCTCCCGATTCCATATCCAGCGACGCGACGATCCTGGTCTTGGGACGGCAAGGCTATGAATTCGGATTTCCTGCTTCAATTTTTGATTGCTGGAAGGGTTCGATCGATGGGTACCAGGCTGATGATCGTGGGCTTGTGGAACAGGCTCATGCTGTCGCCGATGATGAACCATTCCGGCCACGCGCCATGAATCACGACCAGCCCCATCGGTCCGGCATCCGCTGGGACTTCGAAAACGCGCGTAGTGGAAAACGATTCGCCCGGAGCTACCGCGCCGGATAACGGCGCCGACGGACCGCTGGCGGCTTCGTACGCTCCTTGCCCCGAGGCTGACCGCCGGTATCTGCGGCGCTGGGAATCCTCCAACTTGACGGCCGCGTCCTTCGCGCGCTGCACGCGTCCGCGCGCACGGCTGGATACGCGCACCGTCACAAGATAGAAGACATCCCCAGCGGCGGCAGCCTGCAGCGGCCTCCCTACCGCGGGGAGGCTATTCGCGCTCGTCGCCGCGAAGCAGATGTCGTCGAAACACTGGTTTTCGTTCATGCGCAGGATTTTTTGTGGCGACGCGAGCCCCACAATCGCCACGGCGGCAAGGTATACGGTGAGAAACGCACACAGCTGGCGCAGCTTTCGCGTCGCTGCCGCGGCTCTTCCCCGCAAGAACTCCGCCCCTGCAACGATCAGAGTCCCCAGCGCCAAAAACAATGTGGAGATGAAAATCAGGTCGTAGAGCGTCATCGCGGCGCAGTATAGGCATCCTACTTTATGTTGGCAAGTACCTTGTGAGAGCGCGTTGCACTGCCTCAATACGAATTACAGATCCTCCCCTGCCGCTTTTACTTTCCGCAAACAGCGTGAAATGACGCTTGCGAGGCGTAAACCAGGATTTCCGTTTTGGCTTCCTGGCCGCCATCGATTGTACGTCCAACCGCCTTCGTTGGAGCCGCTTTTTTGATCCTTTTCCATCCCGAGCGACTGCGGTGGCCGTGAAAGGGCCGTTCGTCGCGCGCTCGATGAGCATCGAATGCGCTATAATCGGGACGGTTATATATTCGCTGGAGAACGGCGCGGCAAGCCGCTGAACCTTGCGAAGCTTGCCCGGCGGGTTCTGGCTCCAGCGTTGGGAGAAATGTGGAAAAGCTGGCACGGGTTTCGCCGCGGACTTGGCTCAAACCTCTACAGCCTCGGCGTTCCACCCAAGGTTATCCAGGAGATTTTGCGCCACGCGGATGTGACCACGACGCAGACGCATTACATCGTCGTTGATCGCTCCGAGACGGCCAAGGCAATGCAGAAATTGGAGCGGGCAGTGGGCAAAGAATGGGTAAAGACCAAAGGGCAGCCTGTCTCTAAGTTATAGAAAACAAACATACGCGCCTGTAGCTCAGCTGGATAGAGCGCTGGTCTCCGGAACCAGAGGTCGGAGGTTCGAACCCTCTCAGGCGCGCCATCTTTTCAATAACTTAGGAAACGTCACGTCCGGCGGGAAGGGCTTTTGTGACGTGCTTTGTGACGTAACCTTCTGCCAAAATCCCGTCATTCGGCTCAGATTTCCCCACAGACAGCGCTTCGACCGCCAGCCGCTTTGCTGCCAGCCGGGGGTGTGAATACCAGCGCGTCATGGCTGGATCTACGTGCCCAGCAACCTCTCGGATTACGCCTTCCGGGATTCCCGCTTCCAGCATCTCGGTTATGGCCTGATGCCGAAGCGAGTAATAGCGCAGGTTTGGGAGCCCCGCGGTTTTGCGTAGCGTGCGCCATGCCGAGCGCCAGCTTGTCATTGGCCGCGTCGCGTCCATTTGAGGCCACAGGCGGTGAAAGACGAAATGATCCGGAGCGTCGCTGCCGCATGTTTCGGCTCTCGCTCGCATTGCTAATATGGCCGACCAAGCCTCAGCGTTCAGGGGAACGACGCGCACTCCGGCGTCCGTCTTGCTGAATGGCACCATCAAGACCCGTTCCCGAGCATCCACATCGCGCCAGCGTATGGCGCGGATTTCGCAGGGCCGCAGAGAGCCATTGGCCGTCAGTAGGGCAGCGCAGTAAGCGATCTGCCATTCCGGTTTGCTTGCCGCCGTTTTGAAGAGAGATAGTTTTTCGGCTGGCGTCAGTATTCTAAACGGTACGCGCGCGATGGGAAGCAACTTCACTTCCGGCACGGAAAGACGTGCCCGGCGAATCACACGGAGCAGGAGTTTCGTTTCGTGGTTGATTGTGCGGGGATGTCGGCCCATCGCATGGCGTTGCGCCTGGTAGCTGCGGACGGCGTCGCCCGTAATTTGGGATAACTTCAATGCGTCGAAGAAGGCGCGCAGGGGCTTCATCTTGTCGGATTCCGTCCTCCAGGTGCAGACCGATGCTTCGACGGTGCGATGCTCCAGGTAGCGATCGGCTGCCTCGCCGAATGCCAACTTAGCAAACGGCTGTCCGCCGACCGCCAATTTGCCGCCCTCCACCTGAGCAATCAGCTTTCTCTCTATGCCCGGAGCCTTCCGCCCGTCCGTCGTTTTCAGCGA
>PKXT01000332.1 GCA_003133505.1 Acidobacteriota bacterium | reverse complement strand
CTTCGCTGAGCGGATGTTCAGGCGCCGAAATCAGCCTACGCAGCAATGCTTCCAGTTGCGCTAAGCGGGACGACACACCGGGATCGGCGAGGCGTGAACGGCTTGGTGACCTGTATGGCGGCACTGGCTTTTCAGCCTGCGCAGCCTCCATAGGTAAGGCAGGCTCGAGTTTCTCAGTTTGTGGCGCAAAAGACGCCCGGCGCTGAGCAGATAGAGGAGACTCCGCCGTCGACGGTTTGGGACTCCCAAGCGGCTTGCCTTCACTTTGGGAAGCCGCACTATTCTCTTGAGCGAATTTGGCTGGCGAAAGTCCGGGCTGCCGCCCATGGCCGCCGCGGCGCCCACGGCGCCGCCGCTTGGAACCATTCGGCAAAGGCGGAGCGGGGGAGTTGATCTCCGTTGCGCTATCCGCGGGGACATCTTGCCGCAAATCCAATGCGCCGGATTTCTCTCTTGCGGACTGAGCCCCCGCGGGATTTCCTTGTATCTCCTCTGCGAAGGTAGCTTCCGCGCGCATATCTTGTTGCGCAGATGAAATAGTCGTGTCATCCCCAAGCGCCTTCGCTTGAGGCGCTGCGCCAGATTCGACATGTAACCATTCACGGGGTACCGGAGCCCGCCCGCGTCTCCCTGAGGTTACGGATGGAACTTGCTGCGGGCGAGATGAGGCTGCTCTTGGGGATGTCGCGGGGGCGGGGGCGGGGGCCGGCTCCGGCGGCTGCCCAAGTGCTGATATTTGTTTAGTCCCATGCTCAATCTCTGTAGCGGAACTTGAATTTTCGCCGTCACGTCCATCATGCGCATCGAACGGAGAATCATTTGTAGGTGGGACAGGAGCTCCAAGGCGTGTTAGGGCTTCGGCTGCCTTGATCCGCCATTCATTTCGCCGGAAGCGCCCGTGGGNNATACCAATGAATAGCTTCCTCCATTCGTGCGGCTTTTTCAGCGGCAGCCCCAACCTCGAAAGCCGCCATACCATCCCGCGTCTTGGCATAAAGCTCCGCAAGCCGGGCGACAGGATCGGAACTATTCCTTGCCTTGCGTATACGTGCCTGTATTTGCTTCCAATCAGCCATATGGGGGATTGTAGCAATGCTTGTGGGTTAGGGGCGAATATTTGTGATCTTATTGTCTGTTAGCCAATAAAAGGTCGCTGTTGGCTGATAACTCCCCACTCGCACCGCTCGTTGCCCAGTTACAGCGCATGGCATGTATATTTGCCTGGGAACAACAGTAGCCACGTGACCGCTTCGGAAAAAACCGCATGGATTACCCGGAGAGCAGCCGAAATCGGCTTTGACCTCTGCGGCGTGGTCCTTGCTGAGAACTGGCCTGAACTTGGCCGCATACCCGATTGGCTGGCCCGCGGATATGCCGGGGAGATGGGGTACCTGCATAATCCCCGTAGGCAGTTCCCAGCGAGTGTTTTTTCAGGCGCGAGAAGCATCATCGTGTGCGCGCTGAATTACAACACTGTGCAGCCACTTTCTACCGAAGCCGCCGCAATAAATGACGCGGATCGAAGTCCGCATGGCGGCCCGCGCGGCTGGATTTCCCGTTATGCGTGGGGCGATGACTATCACCGCGTGCTCGGCGAAAAACTCAATGCGCTGGTTGACGGGATGCACGGGCAGTTCGATGAGGCTTTTCAGGCGCGCACCTACGTTGACACAGGGCCACTACCCGAGCGAGTAGCGGCAAAACACGCCGGTCTCGGCTGGCTGGCGAAAAATACTTGCCTGCTCAATGAACACGCTGGTTCATGGCTTTTCCTAGGTGCAATCCTAACTACGCTCGATTGCGCGCCATCGGTCGCATCCGAGGAGTCCCTGCCCGCTGATCTATGCGGCAATTGCACATTATGCATTGAGGCTTGTCCCACAACTGCGATCACAGAGCCATATGTGCTTGATGCGCGACGCTGCATTTCCTATCTCACCATTGAGCTTCGCGGCGCGATTCCCGAAGAACTCCGCCCGGGTATGGGCCACATGGTATTTGGCTGCGATATTTGCCAGGATGNNCGTTCGCAGCGGATTTCTTGCCGCGCGAAATTCCGTCGGTTACATTGGATGCCGAGGGCGGCAAGTTCGGGGAATCTGCCACACTCTTGGCTCCATCGTTGGAATGGCTGGCGTCGCTGACTGAAGAGGAATTCGAACCAATCTTTCGCGGCAGTCCAGTTCGCCGAACCAAGTGGCGTGGGTTAATTCGAAACGCCTGCGTGGCCCTGGGGAATTCGCGCCTCAAACGTGACAGTCCGGCTTATGCACGAATCACCGCATTGCTGACCCGGTTATCGGCTTCTGAGGATGAAATCATCGCTGAACATGCTTCGTGGGCCGTCCGCCGCCTGCAAAGTCCGGAGCAGCACTAGCCAGAATTGCTCTCTCTTCGCGTGGAATTGAGTTTGGAAACTCGATTCGCTTCACAGATTCCATGGTTCGGATTTTGTTGAAAGGGCCCCAGCCAACCGGCGCGGCCAACCCATCATCTAGAATTGCGTGAATCTGTCGCCGATGTAAATTGCGTTGCTAGCATTAATAATTCAGGAGTTCGCATGGAGAAGATCGCCGCGCAAGGAAGGGTCATATTCGCCATAGCCATCATGGCCTTTGGCGTCGAAAACTTCATATGTGCGCGATTTACGGGTGCCTCAGTGCCGGTTATCCCTTGGGTTCCGCCGAACCTGGTATGGGCATATGTCACCGGGATTATTTTCGTTGCCACCGGTCTGTGCATCGCGATTAATTTCAGGCCGCGATGGGCGGCAATTCTTCTGGGTATGTTCTTTCTCGTATGTGTGCTGGTTCTTCAGATTCCCAGAGCATTTAGAGATTCATTCAGTCGCACAGGTACCTTTGAAATTCTGGCGCTGTGTGGTGGGGCTTTGACCTTAGCGCGAACGCTGCCGCCGGCTCGGTACGATTTCCGGCAATGGGCAGGCATGCTTACCAATTTTCTTATGTTGGGGCGTTTCCTGTTTGCCATTTCCTCGGTAATTTTTGGAATCGACCATTTTCTCTATCTTCGCTTCGTGGCCAGCCTTGTGCCGGTTTGGATCCCAGGAGGGTTGTTCTGGGCGGCCTTTACAGGTGCCGCCTTCATAGCGACTGGCCTCAGCATCGTCGTGAAATGGATGGACCGTTGGGCGGCGTTTCTGCTGGGGATAATGTTCTTGCTGTGGTTTTTACTCCTGCATTCACCTAGAGTTATAAGCGCCGCGCATTCCCATAATCCGAACGAGTGGTCCAGCGCGTTTATCGCTCTCGGAATGTGTGGCGCATCCTGGATCATCGCCTCAGTTTCTCTGCGGCACCGTCAAACCAAGGCCATGGGATAGATCCAGACTCTTTCAACGGAGCAACCACGCCTTTCCGATCTCTTCCTACACTTTTAGGGATACGAGCGAAGTGTCAAATTACATTTCACAATTGCCGGAAACATCGCTCCAAAGGTCATCGAAGAGCACCGGTCTTAAGCTGCTGCCAGCATTTGTGGCGACTCCAACTTTTATGATCTCACTTCAATTTTCCCGGCGTGAACTGAAGACCTGGTTCAATGCCGATTGCGTGGCGATGTGCAGTTGATTTTGAAAGCGCGACGCGGCTAAACGGGATTTATCCAGCATCGATGGATCCAGTAGCACGCCGCAACGATCTACGAAGGGACCCTCCACGTGCGCCGCTAACTGCTTTCCCGCGGGACATTGTGCGCGCGCTGAAGGCTTGCCCGCCATTAATTTATGATAAAGGCCCAAGTCGCGGCGGAACTCCTCAATCTCGCGTGATGGCCACTCCATCGCTTGAGCGAGAGCAGCGAGAAATTCATCATAAACTGCGTTCAAGCTTTCCTGCATTTGGGGCGAAAGAATTGGTTTTTTCTTGGCAGCTTTCACAGTTTTCTTGGGGTCGGCGCCAGGCTTCCGCACGGATGATCTGCCCCTCGGGCGTGGATTGCGCCCGGTGGCCGGCAGAACGAACTGGGGCAGCTCTTGCTCCATCCATACCGTCATGGCCAGCAGCGACTCACGGCGAATATTGGATACGGTTTCCCTATACTGACCGGCATAAGCGGTGCAGCATGCGCGCTCAAACTCCACGGCGTAGGTGTCCACAAACCGCGACACCAACCGATCGCGCTCTAAGGAACGTAGCAGTAGCGCCGCCAATTCGCGGCCGCGCACCACTAATTGACGGGGAGTGAGCTTCACACATCCATTGTGGCACCCATGCGCAGGCAATAAGAAGTCTCTTGGCTATCTCTTCCTGCGTATTTGAAATATCCAGCGTGGGGTACGGACTCGAAAGTCGATGGTTACTGGAAGGCGGAGATTTTTTATGTTGACCACAAGAGATCTATCTCTGTTTGTTTTGAAGGAAGTTTTTCCCCGGATGGACGACCAATTTCGGTCACCAGGGGCCGTGCGCCGTGCTCGCGACGAACATTCTTCTGGTGCCTATACCGGTCTTGTTCTCCGCTTTCTCGGTTCTCAATGTGGTTGACCAATTGCAGATGATTCACAAATAGGTGGTAACTCGTCGGGCACAAACAAAAAGGCCAGCGGACACCCGCTGACCTTTCGTGTGAAGAATTATGATTTTGTTTCGCAGAATAGCCGCCTGGCTATTAATGGACGGGGGACGGCCCCGCCGAGGGGCGATCGTCCCCCGCAAATACAACTGGGCCAGGCTTGCTAGGCTGTTTCTTCCCGAGCGCAATTTCCAGTGCCTGATCCACCGTCCGGACGAAGTGCAGTTGCAAGCCGTCCAGCAGGTTTCCCTGCAAGTCTTCTTTCACATTGGGCTCGTTTTCAGCAGGCAGAATTATTTCGCGGACTCCGGCCCGTTTCGCGCCTAGCACTTTTTCCTTGATGCCGCCCACGGGCAGAACCACGCCGGAAAGGGACATCTCCCCGGTCATCGCCACTCGCGGCCGTACCGGACGATCAGAGAGCAAGCTCACCAGCGCGGTGACCATCGCTACACCCGCCNNACGCCGATGGCCCGTCTTTCGGAATCGCTCCAGAGGGCACGTGAACGTGAATATCCTGCTTGCGGAAAAAGTCCGGATCGATTCCATAGCGATCGCCATGAGCGCGCACCCATGTTAGGGCCGCCTTCATGGACTCCTGCATGACCTCGCNNTGAACTGCTTGCCGCCGCGCATGCGGCTGGCTTCAATAAAGATGACGTCGCCGCCCGATGGCGTCCACACCAAGCCCACTGATACCCCGGGCTGAGTGACCCGTTCCTCAATCTCTTTCTCAGCGTGAACTTTGGCCACGCCCAAAATCTCGCGCACGGTTTCTGGTGTAACGATGAATTTCTCCGTCTTGCCTTCAGCAATCCGGCGNNATGATTGTCCGCAAACCTTCTTCAGTAAACTCAATATGCTCGCCGGACACCACGCCGTGCTCTTCAGTTTGCCGCGGTATCAGATACCGGCTGGCGATATGGATTTTCTCTTCGGCGGTATATCCAGGCAACTCGAGAATTTCCATGCGGTCGCGCAATGGTTCCGGTATGGGGTCCATCCAGTTGGCCGTGGCCACGAAGAGAACCTTGGACAGGTCAAATGGCACGTCCAGGTAATGATCGCGGAAGTGAGCGTTCTGCTCGGGGTCGAGTACTTCCATCAGCGCCGCTGAGGGATCGCCGCGGAAATCGCGTC
>PKXT01000072.1 GCA_003133505.1 Acidobacteriota bacterium | reverse complement strand
ATTTTTATGATGTCCTTACGCTAATGATTCATATATCCTCTCATCGGGCCGACGAAATTTATCATGTGGCAAATATTGTCCTGAGTATCGGTGCCGTATTGACTCTAACGGGGACAATCGCTGCAATTTGGAGTTCGGGAATAAGGGGTCGCTATGCCGATGAGCGAATCAGCACAAATGAGGCCCAAACAGCAAACGCTACAAGGGATGCAGCAAATGCCAACAGACTGGTCGCGGAGGCAAACCGCCAAGCAGCTATGGCTGAACAACACGCGGCTGAAGCAAACGCAGTGGCCGAGCAAGAAAAACTTGCCCGCGTGAGAATTGAAGAGCGCCTTGCTGGTTGGAAAATTGGCCCCGCTGGAGAAGCAAGGCTAGTTGCTGAATTGAAACCCTTCGCTGGCACCCAATTTAGATTTTTTACTGATCCTCAGTCTTCTGGATTCCTAGACACGATGGAAAAGATTTTGTCCGAAGCCGGTTGGGTTAGAAAACCTCCAAGCAATCCCCTAACCATCGCTAACAAAAGCGAAGTGATACTCAAATCAGGGATTTTTGTGGATGCCTTCAATGGAAATAAGAGCCTCTTGCCACCAATGGAAGCATTGGTAAAGGGACTCATCGCAGAGGGTATACCAGCACAACGACATTTTTTCGACCATAACGGCGAAACTGACACCCTAACAATCATAATTGGTTCGAGAGATTGAGTGTATTGCCCGCACAATACCCTGTTAGCTCGCATGTTTGGTTCTGGTTTTCGTGATCCCGCACCCAAAAAGCAGTGGGGTAAATGCACATTTTCAATCATCCGCCGGGAGCGCGCCCGGCGCGCGGGGCGCGCAGCAAGCCGCCCCGCGAAGTTGAACGAGCCGACCTGAGAGGGCGAAGGCCGCGAGGTCGAGACGGTTTTGTGGTGCGCGCGGAGCGCGCAATAAGATTTTCTTTTGACTTTGCCCGCACACGCCCCCCTACCCCGGCCCGGCCAGAACGAGTGGTTTTGGAGCGGCTAAAGGCAGCCCGCGGAGGAAAAACGGGGCTTCCAAATCCACCCAGAGGCGGTCGGGTGTAAACTACCGACCGTTGAAAACCCCAAAAGGAAATTCCAGTTCAAAGGAGGTAGCGAGCATGAAGAACATCGTTCTAGTCCACGGTGGCTTTGTGGACGGCGCCGGCTGGGAGGGCGTCTACAAAATTCTTAAGAAGGACGGCTACAATGTCAGCATCGTCCAGAATCCGACAATTTCGCTGGAGGACGACGTGGCCGTCACCAAGCGCGTTCTCGCGGCGCAGGATGGGCCGGCGATTCTCGTGGGCCACTCCTATGGTGGAGCGGTGATCACCGAAGCCGGCAACGATCCTAAGGTTGCAGGGCTTGTGTATATCACTGCATTTGCTCCAGACAAGGGAGAGTCGGTGGCAACGCTCATCAAAGATCCACCGCCGGGCGCGCCCGTGCCGCCGATCCAGCCCGCCCAGGACGGCTACCTGTTCCTCGACAAGGCGAAGTTCCACGCTTCCTTCGCAGCCGACGTGGACGCAGATAAAGCCGCTTTCATGGCCGACTCCCAAGTCCCGTGGGGCGTAGCGGCTCTCAGTGGCTCCATCACCGAGCCAGCGTGGAAGGCGAAGCCAAGCTGGTACCTAGTTGTCACCGGGGATAAGATGATCCCGCCTGTTGCCCAGCGTTCCATGTCCAAACGGGCGGGTTCCACGGTCGTCGAGGCCAAGGGCAGCCACGCCATCTACGTGTCCCAGCCCGGGGCTGTCGCAGCGCTTATCGAACAAGCCGCCAAGGGTGTGAAGGCCGCCGGCGCTGATTGATCAATCGTGGATGCCGCGGATCGCGGAGTGGTTCGAGCGTTTCGACCCCATTACTGCAGATTTCACCTATATCCGCTGGCTGGGTGACCGCAAAGGAATCGCGCGACTGACGAAAATATGGGACAAGACGATTCTCGATTGTCGCGAACCGCTTCAAGAATGGCTGAAGGTGTGCGATCAGGCCGTGCGCCGCGGCGTTCAGGTGTTTGCCTTCGCGAATAATCATTACGCGGGGCATGGGCCAGCGACGGTGAGGCTGTTTGAGGAGCTATGGCAAGCCCGGTCGTGCTAGACTTCGCGGTTGTTACTGGGCGCGAAGGGGCTATTTCATGAAGGTTCGGCGCTACGTGGCAATCGTCAAGGCAATCGTAAAGTCCCTCGCTATTCTGGCTGCGCTATATGCGTTCTCTTGGTATCTGGGGGATTTCTCCGCGCGGCAGAGTGCAGTGCTCGCTTTGCTCGGGTGGATAGGGTACGGCCTTTACAGCGACCTCGATGTTTCACGGCGGGGCGACAAAGCATTTTCGCCTTTCTGCGTTTCTGTCCAACCCAACTGGTATCCCCTGTTGACTGACTTTATGCTGGTTAAAAACAAAGAGGACTGGCAGCGAGTCCACGAAGCGATTGCAAAGGTGCCACCCGCGGATTACAGCGTTTATCGCAGTGGCTTCGTGTTCACAGTCGTCGCGCCGCCTTTAGGGGGCGGCCTGCCGCCTGGACTGGCCTATTGGGACAATCGCAAGGTATTTGTCACCAAGGTAGAACTCTCCGAAAGCATCGCGGAGAGAGGGCCAGGAGGACCGGGCGCAAGAGGGGAGCACCCGGTTTTCCATCATCCGTCGTGGGCGGGTTTGCCGGAAGCTTACTTTCGATGGGGGGTTGATGGGTACGAAGTCGGCCTGGAGGTTCAGAAGGAGTGGTGGGAGGGCCTTTGCAAAACGGGAGAAATTGGCGGGGATCTTGCGAAGCTCAAAACCTACGTGGATCACCCTTGCGGCACCGTCAGGCTAATAATCGCTACCATTCCCTATTTGGAGTTTGGTGTCTACTATCAGGATGTCGATTATGATCACATGAAGGAGCGGGCCGAAGCGAGGGACCAGCAGCTGAAAGCCAATGGATGGGAGCGAAAAGACGACGACGATCCCGAAATCCGAGACCCGTGGTGGCACCTTGAGCACAGGTACTTCACCGTCTCTCACCGGGAGGTATAACAGCTGATACCCCTTCCGATTCAATTGCGCCGGCCTGAGCAATCCGGTGATTTTTATGCCCGCAGAGCGAAGATAGCAGCCGCCATCAGCCTGAAAGCACCCCAAGCAAGGACCGAGTGCGCATTTCCCAAATCGCACGCGCGAGGAGATGGCTTTCGGTCAGAGGTTGCCATCCCTCGGCCAGGGTTGCCCGCAAATGCGTGTCGGCTGGATAAAGCGCAACCATTTCACTCGCAGCCTGGACAATGCTTAGAAAACTGATCCAGATGGCATCCTCAGCCATCCTTTGAAACATTTTCTCAATATCACTCGAAGTGAAAAAGCGTCGATAAGGAGAACGGGGATTAAGGAGTGTCTTAAGTATTCGCATTTGTGAAGACGATCCGTGGACGTGTGAGCTGAGCGCTTGGTATTCAGGGTAGAAACGCATGAGCATCTGTTTTCGCCTGGGATCTTTCACATGATCTATGGCCCTGCTTGGGGCTGGAAACATTCTGATGGGAGTCGCTATCACACCTGGGGGCAGGGGCGTGCCGAGTTCCTCCGATTCGATCGTCGCGACTTCTGCGTCGCTGACACCTGCAATTGACCGCAGTTTCTCGAACAGGCCGCGAGCCTCGCCTCCAATCCAGTTCTTGAACCGAGGGAGATCCTCAACCTCTCGCTCCTGCAGCAAGTGCCGCCTGTAGGATTGCTTCCAGGAGTGTTTCATGTACCAATCGATGTTCGAAAAATCCTCGACCATGAGGCAAAGGGAATAGAGCATTTCCACTTGGAGACGCGACATTGGCAGAGAATCCGCTGCAATAGGCGAATCGGCACCCTGTCTCAGCAGCAGCCGGATCGTTTGGTGTGTGTATCGGAGGGATTCAAAAATGTCGATGAGACAGGATTGCTGAATCTCGGAGATTCCCTTTGGGGCGATCTCCAGCGCTGTTTTCACGGCGAGCGCACACCGATTCGTTAGTGCATCCAACTTGTTAGTATCGACCCCTTTCATTTCGTCGAAGTCGCTGGTGGCCTTATGAACAACGTCTATGACGCGAATTCGCACGTTCTTGACCATCGCCCCATTGCCGAAAGGTTTACCGACAATCTAGATTTTAGATTGCTGCCTTCTGCATCGTAAGCTTCTCGTGCCCACTACACAACGAATCATCGGTTTTGCCGCATTCCCAATGAGCATAGATGGGAGGGACAGTGCCAAATATGTCGCTTTACTTTCGCTTTGTATTCGCCTATGCTGGCGGCTGATTCCGGGAATGCCGGAACGCGCGCCCAATGGATTCTCCGCTCAGCAGAGCCGCACCAACGGAAGTTCGGATGCCGCCGCTAAATCCGTGGGCGCTGCCCGATTCGGGGCTTTCGGTATTTCACGGCCGCAGGGAGACAACGCGGCTTTTCCACTATTTTCTGCCGCGCCTGATCGAGCAGGGCAAACACGTCCTGTGTCTGGATGGAGGGAATCGCTTCGATCCACTACTGATTGCGCGATTTGCCCGGCATCGGGGCCACACGCCAACGGAATTTAACCGGCGCATCCGCGTTGCCAGAGCCTTCACCTGCTTTCAACTCACGGAACTGTTGCTGCGCGTACCGAAGTTTCTCTGCGCCTTTCCCGCCGACAATCTGATGGTTACGGCCCTCCCAGACCTATATTTTGATGAAGACGTGCGCGAGCGCGAAGCCTGTACGTCTTTCGAGCGTGCGCTGGAAGGGTTGCAGGCGTTGCCGTGCCCGGCGGCGGTATTTTCCGGGGCGGATTCGTTTCGCACTCCGCGGCAGAGACTTTTCCATCTTCTGCGCGCACAGGCGGATCAGGTGTGCCAGTTCACCGAGCGCGCAGACGGCCGGCTGATGCTGTTGGGCGAAAAAACGGCACCGCGAATGGCGCCCGCTTGGGCATGACGGGTAATTCGCATGGGCCGCACCGTTCCCACATTTCGAGAGCAGATCCAACAAGCCACGGAACACTGGGTGAAATTCCGCCGCGCGTTGCGCCGCGAAGATCAGCAGCATTTTGACCGGCTGTTCCGCATCGTTCGTTCCTACACATACGCGGCCACGTACCAGTGCCATGACAACCCGATGGAAGCGATTCTGCTTTCCGTCGTGCTTGATCAGGAAAAGCGCATGACCCAGCAGGGCCTTCGCCTGGAGGCCATCGAACGGGCGCTGCGGCAGGCAGGAGTTTTCCATGCAATTACAGGGATGGATTCCCGATGGAGCATTGATCCAGGCCGCTGACGGGAATTTCTACGGCACAACTCTCGTTGGCGGCGCCAACGAGAACGAGTTCTGTCCGTATGGTTGTGGCACGGTCTTCAAAATCACCTCAAGTGGTGCGTTAACGACGTTGCACAGCTTCAGCGAGGCGGACGGAAGCGAGCCCGTGGCGATAATCCAAGCAACCGATAACAACTTTTATGGGCCGATGGCGGAGTTAACCATGACGGAACAGTTTTTCAGATGATCCCAGGGGGAACGGTCACGACGCTGCATAGCTTTGACAGAACGAATGATGGGGCCATGCCTGAAGGCGGATTATTCGAGGGCACCGACGGGAACTTTTACGGGACAACATTCGAAGGAGGGGGTTTGTGCCCGTCGCAGGGCGGCTGTGGGACGATTTTCAGCTTGTCCGTGGGTTTGGGTCCATTCCTAGAAACAGAGCCGGCGTCCGGCAGGATCGGCGCACCCGTTCAATATCCTGGGCACCAGTCTAACCGATGCTACCAGAGTAACCTTTAATGGCATCGCAACGACCTTCACCGTAGTCTCCCCATCTTTCATTAGGACTACTGTGCCGACGGGCGCAACCAGCGGAACAGTTAAAGTGCTGACCCCTGGCGGCCCCCTCGTGAGCAATGGGCCTTTCAGGGTGAAGAACTAGGGTCGGGCACCTTGGTGAGCGCCGCGGTTCGCGAGCCGTGGATGCCCGACGAAAATGGTAGCGACGAAAATGGGGCGGTGGCGCGCCGTGCCCGGTCCAGCGTTTCGGAAAAGGCGGGAAATAGCCTTCCCGAAACAACCGGTTGAGCAATTGTGCGCATCTGACCGAGAGAAAGCTTCTTGGACATGCAAGAATTTTGCGAGCGGTTTAGGAGGCAAAGATGCGAGGTCCACTTTTCCTCAGCGCAGCATCCGTCTTTCTGGCACTTGTCTGTTCTAACGCTGCTCCACTGAGCAGGAGAGGTGGTGCGCAGGTCGTGGATCAGTCAATTTCACGTAAAGAGGTCGGTCCTTCAGCAATATGGCACGCGAGCCCGGAGTTTATTCAGGAATCCTATCGCATTTGTAACCAGGGGCCGGCCACGACAAACTATTTCGATTGCTTTATAAATCAGATGTCAGGGGCCGGAGCACCCGAAGAGGCAGTAAAGTTCTCACGCCGGCTCGTTCGCCAATACCCTGGCGAGGTGGGGACTATGCTTGCCATTAAGAATGTTGGCTATGCAGATCTGGCGTCGGTTCAATATTTAATGCGCGCCGGCAATAATGTGGGGCTGTTGCTTGTAAATCGCGCATCCCCGAACCCAGACGTTAATGATCCCACAGACATCGATAAGAGTGCGATGGAGGCGGAGGCCTGGTATGTACGCCTAAAACAACAGTTTCCGAATTTATATCTGGGATCTAGTCGGCCGAGGAAGGCATGGTTGCGCGTCGCCCGTCAGCCAGACGGGGCGCTCGAATATACGGACTCATATGCGCTTAACGACGGTCGGAACGATAGGAACAATTTAATGTGTTTTGCAGCCTTCGCATGGGACTTCGATGCTCAGGGCAGGTTTCGGGACACACACTACCTAAGCGGTGGCCCGGCAATCATCGATTAAGGCGCGGCTTCTTGCGTTCCATTCCTTCGACCCCCCCTCAAATATAGACCCTTGGCTACTCCACTTCTCGCTGGGTCAGTTCGTCGGCGGCATGATAATCACGTGTGGGTCAATACTGGTGCCATCGCTAAAGCTTACCGTATATTTGTAGCAATACTGCCAATCGTTTAAAGGCGGAGTCACCATGCAGTTGGCCATGGGCGAATCTGGGAAAACAATAGCGGCGTCATACCCTGTAACCATGGACACCTTACCATTGTTGGGCAACGTTGCGGCGCGGGCAGGATGGTCATAGGTAACAGAGGGACCAGTTGCGGCTAAAGGCGACGAAACGACCGACAAATCAAACGTAATATTAAATGTAGCCGGGGCCTTGTCAATCGACCAAATGATGAAGTCGCCAGGACACGCATCGACCGGATCGGGACTTACTGTGTGGGTAGATGAATTGATTGTTACAGGACGGTTCGCGGGGACACGACTGCAGTTTAGCGGACCGCCGGAGTATAATTTTGGTTCCTTTCCCAAGAAAGTCGCGCATCCAGCCAGCCCGATTAGAAGAACCAAAGACGTCAGAATTGAGAACGTTCGTACACTGATTTTCATGATAGCCCTCCGGTATCCTCCCGTTTAACCGCCAGATAGCAGTTGCCGAAATTGAGGATCGCCGCGTAGCGTATCAAAATTCGGCGTGTCGCGCAATTGAATTGGAGTTATGCCATTGGCGACACATTGGCGCAGGGCTTCCAGTGTTTGCGGCTGCCTCCCGAACTGAGAATAAATTATCGCCGCGCTCAACCACACATACGGACTGTGCGGCGCGAGATGCAATGCTTGCCAGATATTCCGATTAGCCTCATTTTCATCCCCTAGCATGGCTCGATACTGCGCAACGTAGGCCAGCACCTCGCTATCGCGCGGGTTCACTTTCAAACTCTTTTCCCCCAACTCAATCGCACGGCGGTATGCCCCCGCCGCCTGAGAACGTTGACCCGGGGCCCAATAATAGGCATCCCCCAGGTTGCCCCACAAGTCATAGTCTTGCGGCCGCAATTGCACGGCCTGGCTGAAAACCCGGGCCGCATCCTGGTAACGGCGCAGGCAAAAATAGGCCGTACCTAGGTTGGAAAGAACAATGGCAGAAGGAAGGATGCTTTGTGCCCGCTCGAGAACAGGCAGGGCTTCCTGATAGCGGCCCTGGGCGATGTAAACAGAACCGAGATTGCTGTATCCAGAAAGGCCTTCGGGGGCGAGTTCAATTACGCGCTGAAAGGCATTAGCCGCCTGATCATATTGTGCGCGATCATAATAAAACCATCCCAGAAGGCCGTATCCCTCAGGCGAATTAGGATGCAGCAGAACGGCACGCTTGAAGGTTTTCTCCGCGTCATCAGCGCGGTTCAAATGCTCATAGACGCGGGCGAGACCGGCCACCGCACGGTCGTCAGAGGAGTTCAGCGCTACGGCATCCTCATATTCTTTCTGGGCCTCTTCGTACTTTCCCGTACCGTCCAAGAGAAGACCCAAGCAAGCGTGGCCGCTGGCGAGATCTTCTTCCAGGGCGACGGACCGCGCGCACGCGGNNTATCCATGTTTCGTTGGTCGTCATCTTATATTTATACCAGTAGGCTTCCCCCAAGCCGGCATAGGCGGCGGCATAATCAGGATCCTGCTCCAACGCGCGCTTCAAAACAGCGATGGCCTTTTCCAAGTTCTGCGGGCTCGTGTAGCTTTGGAGGTAGCCGCGGCCTTGCAGATAAAAATCATATGCCGTGGGTTGCAGCGTCCTGTGGGCCGTCATTACTTTCCGTTCCCCGGGGCCAAGTTCGATTTGCAAAGCGTTTAAGACGCTTTGTGTCACCCTGTCTTGCAATGCGAAGGGGTCGCTTGCCGGAGCCGTAATCGTATCGCCGTGGAGCTCCTTATGCGTTCGCGGATCGACCAATGAATAGCTCACGCGGACTTGGTCCCCAGCGGTCTGCAATTCCATTTCGAGTCCGAGCGTCACGCCGAACTGCTGATACGCCTCCTGCAGCGTCGAAATGTGCTTGTCGCGGATTTCGCTGGCCGGAATGACGTCCAGAGAATGCGCATCAGTAAGTTGAGTCAACCCCGTGGTCAAGGTCTCAATCATGCCGTTCCCGAAGGCCCGCTCCTCTCCATTTTCCATTCCCGCCAGTGGCAGCACCGCGAGGCGGGTTCGCGCCCCGGCGGAATCATGAGCGTGGGGGCTGTGTGCGTGAAGTAGATATATCATCAGGCTTCCCGCACCGATAAGCAGCAGTAAAGCAACTGCGGCAATAATTGCGTAGCGTGTGTTCCAGCCTCGGGCTCTGCCTTGCGAGGGTTGAACGCCTGATTGGACAGCTTCGAGAGCCGCCCGCAATTCGCTGGCCCGCTGGTAGCGCTGCGCAGGGTCTTTCGCTAGGCATCGGTGGACCAGGGCGCTAAGGCTGACGGGGACTTCAGTGGGAAATGGTTTTGGCAACTCGTGCAGAATTGCCGAGCTTATCTCGATCCCGGTTCCTCCCTGAAAGGGAAGGTGCCCCGCAGCGATCTCGTAAAGTATTACACCGCACGACCAAATGTCCGTGCGCTCATCAACGGGCTGGCCGCGTAGCTGTTCGGGCGACATATAAGGAGGAGTTCCAACCACTGTCCCGCCGCGCGAAGCCACACTCTGCGTAGCGTTGGGGTCATCAACCCTTCTAAGCAATATGGCAAGTCCAAAGTCGAGAACTTTCAATCGGCCTTCGGGCGTTATCATCACATTGCCCGGTTTCAAATCCCGATGGATCACGCCTTTGTCGTGAGCGGCAACCAAGGCGTCGGCGAGTTGGAGCCCGCATCCAACCACGTCGGAAAGGAGCAACTCGCCCTTGGCGATTTTTTCCCGTAAAGATATTCCGGGAATTAATTCCATTGTTAGGAAATCCGTACCGTCCTCTGTACCGAAGTCGTACAAAACTGCAATGTTAGGATGGTTAAGGCGCGAGAGTGTAAGCGCCTCCTTGCGAAACCGCCGCCGGGCTTCCTCATCCGAGAGAAGTTCGACAGCGAGAACCTTCAGGGCCACATCCCGATCCAGGTTCGTATCGCGCGCGCGGTAGACCTCGCCCATAGCTCCCGCGCCGATCTTCTCAGTGATTTCGTATCTTCCGAGCGTGCGGCCAATCATAAGAGCTGTCCGAGAACAAACAAAGAATCGCCTATGTAGCTTGCAGCGAGATAGTAGGACTAACGCACATCCAAGGTCAACAAACGCCCCAAAGCCGGCGCGCAGCTACGAAAAGCATGGGAAAAGTGGTCGCAGCGCCGCACGAAGCGTTTCGCCCGGTGTGCTCGCCTGTTACGAACGGCTAGGGTTTGACTGTTGACCCAGGGGCACCGACGTCGGCAACGTATGGCAATGCCGCCGTTGTCGGTGGTAATGGAATTTTCTCGGGACAACTACGACTTCCCTGTGGCGCAAAACGAAATGATAGGCGCACAGGCTGCTACAAATGCGGTGTCGGTTCTGGTGTCGGTTCTGGTGTCGGTTGGTTCTGCCGTCGGGCGCATCAGGCTGCGCGCCTGTGCGCGACGCTATCGCCGTAAGCTACGATAAACACAGAGGTTTTACGCTTCGCTGCGTTCTAGTGCGCTATGCTGCAAATCGGCTAAAACGGTTCCTAACCTGCATTATTCGTGAAAAGTG
>PKXT01000238.1 GCA_003133505.1 Acidobacteriota bacterium | reverse complement strand
ATTTTTTCTAACGGTCAAGATTATGACGATGGAATCGCCCGCGACCTGGGACACATCCAAGCGGATATCGGGTTTGAAGAGTTCTTTACCGGTGGTGGCGGGATGGATGGCGCCCATAAGCAGCCAGATAGTGATGCCAGCGCCACGGCGACACATGACTCAGATCGCGATACGAAGCCGGGGGAACCCAACTTGGCGGCGACAATGGCGCGTGGTCAGACCCATATGATTTACCGCGAAAAGACCGCCGCGAATGTTCGCATGCTGATGGACTGGCGGGATCGTGCGCGCGCGGCTGTGGATGTGAATCGGATCCAGTTGTGGTCTGAAGGGGAAGAGGACTTTGAAGCACGGCTGGAAGAGATTCTCGCGGCTCGCTAGTGCGCTAATTGTGGCAGCACTGATGACCATCGTCGCGGCACCACGCGGTTATACGAAGATTTTCGCCGCAGAGCCAAACGCTCAGGATGCTAGAACCCAGAAGCCAAAAGACGAAGCTCCCAAGGTTAATGAGCTCTCGGTGGCCGGTCTTCGCCCAGGAAACGACAGTCTCGCGCGAGCCCGGAAGAGATATGGTGGCATGCGCCAGATTCCATCCGACGACAAGAGCGTCCTCATTTGGGAGAACTCATGCGCGCACGAGACTTTGCGCGTGGAGGCCGATGATTCGGGCGTGATTCAATTCGTTACCGCGCAGGCTGTTGCTACGCAAGGCGGGGAACATCCGGGCAAGTGTAGCGAGAAGAGCGCCACGTCCGTCCGTAGCACCCTCTGGCGAACAGGTCACGGTTTGGCCATCGGCGACGATAAAGCGCGCGTAGTTCAAATCTACGGCCAACCGGGATCCGACGGGCCTTCGACGGGGGAACATCGTGAAGGCGAACTGATGTATTACGCATTTGACTGGGCCGGTTCCGATGTACCGCAGGTGCTGGAAGTATATTGCGACCGCGCGACGAGCCGAGTGGTCGAAATCACGCTCTCAGCCCCCAGCCTGTGACACGCGGCCTATGATTCCATTCGCAAATCGATACGGGCCGATGGCGTTGATTCTAGCTTTGGTCATTACGCTAGTCTCCTGCAATCAGGACGCGGACAGTGAGAATCCGAATCAGGCGTCCGCCGAAGCGGCCGCCTCCGTCACTCCGCCGGATATTCAGAGCGTGGCCGACGCGGCGCTGGGAACCGGAGCGCACGTGGTTGCGTTTGGTAATCTAGGAGGCACCGGTACGCAGCAAATCTTCGCGGTGAATCCCTTGCATCCAGGGGCCATAGCCAGCGGATCGGACCTGATTATCAGCCGTGCAGTAATTGTGGATCATCAGTCGAGCGGCTGGAAAGAGGTTTTTCGCTGTGATGAGAGCCTAACCAATCCGGCGGGATACTTGCCGGGATTGAGGCACCCCGCATCGGCGGGATGGCGGTTAAAGCTGGCCACGGGAGGCGCGGATGGTTCAACACTATATCTTACTCCGTTAAGCCAACCCGGAACTGGACCTCAGGATATGATTGGAGTTCGCTGGAATCCGGGAGTGAAGAGATACGAATCGCTGGACGGCCATTTTCGTGCGTTCCTGCATGAAGAGCCAGAGTTGGAGAAGCCCGAGGTGCCGATTCACTAATGAGCGCCATAGCACAACCCGTAGCGGGAGTTAAAACCCGCGAGCAGCAGCCTTCGGCGTGGCATCATCTGCGGCGCCTAATGCCTTACGTTGCGCGATACAAGGGCATGACAGTACTGGGATTAGTGACGCTGGCCCTGATGGGTATTGTGGGCAGCCTGCCACCGCTCATCATCGGGATCATTTTCGATTGCCTAGGCAAGGCGCCGCAGGCCCTCAGCAACCTCCAGGGAACGGCGCGCACATTGCTGCACCCGCTATTTATCTTTTATCATCCGCTGTCCTATCGGGCGATTGTGTTTTATTGCGCCATGCTGGTGCTTGCCGCACTGGTGAAAGGGGTGTTCTCTTATTGGACTCGCTGGATCCTTATCGGCGTGTCCCGCGATATTGAATACGACCTGCGCAACGATCTGCTGGCCAGCCTCTTGAAGCTCGAGCCGCAATTCTACGTCCGCAATCCCACGGGCGAATTGATGTCGCGCTGCACAAATGATTTGAACGCGGTTCGCATGGTGCTGGGACCGGGGATCATGTACACGGCCACCACGATTACCACGATGGTGCTGGCTGCCTATTTCATGCTCAAACTGTCGCCGATGCTGACGCTTTGGGTTTTGCTGCCTGTGCCCCTGGTGGCTATCTCGGTGCGCTATTTTGGGCAGATTATTCATCGCCTGTCGGAAAAAATCCAGGCTGCACTGGCGACTCTTTCCGCCAAAGCCCAGGAAAATCTAGCGGGCGTCCGCCTGATTCGCGCCTACGCGCAGGAAGAGCCGGAAATCAAGCTNNAGTATGTATCCCGCAATATCCAGTTGATTCGCTCGTGGAGCATGTTTTTTCCCGCTTTGCGCGCGCTGATCGGGACAACATTTGTCATTGTGCTGTGGGAAGGCGGAAGAATGGCCGTGCAGGGGCGAATGTCGGTGGGAACTCTCTTCGCCATTTACACCTACATGGTGCAATTGGTGTGGCCGATGGTTGCGTTGGGATGGGTTACCAANNTTTCAACGGGGCGCCGCTTCCATGGGACGCCTTAATTATTTGCTGGACGCCACGCCCCGCATTGGCGATCCCTCCATTGATCTGCTCCCCATTCATTGGAATGACAGCCCCGAGCAAAAACAAGCGCGCGCCACATCCGGGAACGGCACCGGCAATCACGGGACTGCGGACCGTGAAAGTGAAATACGAGGCGAAATTGAGTTCCGCCACCTCACGTTTTCCTACCCAACGGCGTCGGAAGGCACGGAACCCGCACTGCAGGATATTAACCTTGAGATTCCCGCCGGCTCCACGCTTGGAATTGTGGGCCACAC
>PKXT01000227.1 GCA_003133505.1 Acidobacteriota bacterium | reverse complement strand
GAGTTCAAAATGGAAATGTGAGGTCCATAGAAGTTCCTCGCGTCCATCCCCGCGGACCTTGCAGGCGCATTCAGAACCTGAACTTTATATCACTGAAAACTGAATACAGAGTATGGCCGGTATAAATGTCCCGGAATCCCTGTCCGGGGAAAAGCGCTGAAAGTCCCCCTGTCAGAACGATATTGTCCGTCAGCCCCGGGCGGTACTTTACGCCCAAACTCGAATCCACGCCGATGCTGTGGCGAATGGGCGACTGAAACAGCAGGAGCTCCAGCGGCTCGGTGCGCTCGAACCGCAAATAATTGACATTGAGAAAGCCTTTCAATTTCGGGGTGAGGTTCAGGTCCGTTCCCGCGTTGACCAGAAGGATTCCCGGATTCACGAAATTCGCCTGGCCCTCTTCCTTATTGGTGCGCAGGCTGGGAAGCAGGCTGTCCGGCGCCGTCAGGAACAAACCCGTCCCCGTCAGCTTGATTCCTTCGCGGTTCCACAGGCTGAAGATTCCGCCCGCAAATTCCGGAAAGTCCTCGATGGCATCGAATCCGCGCGCCCGTCCTCCCTCCGGATTCGCTGAGCCGGACGCATAGAAAACCGACGTCTTGAATCGCACCCAATCCTTGTCCACCGAGAGCTCCAGCGCCGCCATTTGCGCGTTTATGGTTACCGGCCGGCCCGCGATCTGATTGAAGCTGTCGGTGCCCAAGGCCTGGTAGAAGGCATGCGTCAGATTGAGCCAGCCAATATGTCCATCGCCTGTCCACCCCAGGTAAGCCGCCTGGATGGTGTGTGGACGGATGATGCCAATCGGCGAAGGGCGGACCAGGAATCCATTGTCGTCATAATGCGTGGAAGGGTCATCCTGGTTGTAATGGATGCTGAATTGGGTGGTATACCCGGGGGTCAGAAAGTCCTGAAGGAACCAGTTCGCGACCACCACCTGCTGATGGCGGCGGTTCAATGTATTCAGTCCGCTGTTTGTATTTTTCTCGAGAAGATAGAAGTAAGCGATGTTGTACTGCCAGCGGTTCGAATTCAGATTGCCGAAGAGCCTTGCGCCGGGCTGCTCATCAACGAATAGAAAGCCGCGAAAGTCGCTGTTGAATTGCTGAATGCCCGCGCGCAGCGAAATAAAATCGTAATTGGGGCTGAGGTCATGCAGCTTCACCTCGGCGAATGCTTCCTCCAAACCAAAATGGTCGTCCAGCCGGGTCGTTCCTGCACCGACGTTCACATTGACCACACCCAGCTCCTGCACCGCCAGATAATTCAGACTGACCACGGGCGTCACCCGAATCCGCCAGTCCACCGGGCGAAAGGAAGTGTCTCCGTGAAATAGATCGAAGGAGATCCCGAACGTCTGGTCCAGAAAGAACTGCTGACAGCTTCCGAAAAACTGCGCGGTTCCCGAATTCGCATGGCTGACGCCGGTCGGCGTGGGAAGGCACCGCTCATCCGTGAAAGTACCGCTCACCCCGGTAATATTCAGGAATGTCCGCTGGCCCAGGATGGGGTAGTCGCCCTTCAACTTGTTGCGGTCGAAAGGATCCCACCAATGGCGTTTCACGTAGGGAACTTCGCCGCCGTGGCCGTAGCGGTCCCAGTCCGGCATCCCAATGTCCCAGCGGTCTGATTGCTGCTGAAACACATTGTGCGCGGAGGGCAGTGTCGCGGGTGCCGGAATGGTTGTTTCCACTGTCAGATCAGGCTGCTGCGGTAAATCCGGGTAGCGTGCGCCGAGGGCCGTTCCCGCTCCATCTCCAGGCGAAGAGGATTTCGGAACCTGGGGGATTGTGGGGGCCGTAGCAGCAGGCGGAGGAAGCTGTTCCAGCGTGAGTTCGCGGATGAGCACATCGCCGCCCGCCACTTGAATTTCCATTGGCGGGACAATCTTATAGCCAGTTGCATCAAATTTTAGTTCATAACGGCCGGGCGTCAGATCCAGTAAGCGAAAAACGCCCTGCCCGTCGCTGCTCACCCGCCGTATCTGGCCGGTCGCAAGATTGCGCAGGCTAATGTCTACGCCGCCAATGGGATGCCCATCCCTGTCGTGAATGCTGCCCTGTAGTGCAGTCGTCTGGCGGCCTGCCTGCCTGGGGATTTGCTCCTGTTGGGCTGATTGCGGTTCGAGGATGAGCTCCGATTCCAACGGCGTGCGCAGGGGAAAGCGGGCGGCGGTAGTCGGCGATGCGCCGGCTCCCATGAGCAGGAAACCCAGTGCAACGGCGCAGGGGATCGCTGTCACCGGATTTTTGGGAATGGAGAACTCTGCGCGCATCCCAACTCGATCTTGACCACCCCAGCCGAACCTCCGCAGTGTTGATCGCGGCCCTTTCTTATCACGACCGGATGCAATGGACAAGAGTATTCGCCGTGCGATTTCAAGCGAAATCGTTCGAAACCTGGCCTGGAATTTCCATGACCGTACAAAACTTTTCGTCGTCAGCCCTCACGCAGCTTTTGCCCTGCAAGGTTCCCCAGCCCGTCGTACGCAGCATATTTATACATCTCCGACAGCGTGGGATAGTTAAATACCAGCTCGATGAATGAATCGATCTTTCCGCCGGATTCCATTACTTCGGCGCCCAGATGAATGATTTCTGTGGCGCTCTCCCCAATGATGTGTACGCCGAGCAACTGGCGGTCAGAACACCGGAAGATCAGCTTCATCAAACCCGTGGTATCGCCTGCAATCAAGCCACGGGCATTATTCGAATAGTGAGCCCGCCCGGCTTCGCATGCGATACCCTTCTCTTTGCATGTTTCCTCGGTCTCGCCAAGGGCGGAAATTTCTGGAATCGTATAAATCCCCATTGGCAGCGTCGAAGCAAGGCGCTGCTTGTATTGAAATCCAAAAGCGTGGCAGACGGCGACGCGCGCCTGCTCCATTGAAGTGGAGGCCAGTGCGGGGAAACCGACCACGTCCCCGGCGGCATAGACGCTCGGGACAGCCGTCCTATAGAACTCGTTCACATCAATATTGCCGCGCTTGTTCAGGCCCAGGCCAATTTTCTCGAGATGTAGTCCTTCGACTGCCCCGCGCCGGCCCGCCGCAAACAGCGCTGCTTCCATTTCAATCGCCTTTCCTGATTGCAGGACCACAAGCACACCTGCGGCGCTTTTCTCCACTTGCGCAACGNNGCAACGCTCTCCCCGGGAACCAATTTCACACCTAGGCTGCCCAGCCGTTCCCGGAGGTGCTCCACAATCTCGCCGTCCAAAAAGGGGAGCAGGCGCTCCCGCCCATCCACTAGCACCACGTTCACGCCCAGCGCGGCGAAGATTGATGCATATTCGCAGCCAATCACCCCTCCGCCCACCACCACCAGGCTCCGCGGAATCCGGTCCATGGTCAAAATCGAATCTGAATCGAAGACGTAATGATCGTCGAACGGAATCTCGAGTGGCCGGTGAGGCCGCGAGCCGGTGGCGATGAGAATGATCTCGCCCCACAGATGAACTGTTTCCTTCCCGGGCCGGTCTATTGCGACGGTGTGGGGACCTTCAAACCAGGCCATTCCACGGTGAAGGGTGATGCGATGGGCGGCGAGATTCTGGAGAATTTTGTGGCGTTCGTGTTCGATTACAACGTCCTTCCGGTACATCAAGTCACGCATGGTGAGATTTTCGCGGAGTGAGTAATCAATTCCGTAGAGCCCGCGCTGCTTCAATCCCGAAAAGTAGAGCGCCGATTCCCGAAGCGTCTTGCTCGGCAGCGTTCCTGTGTTCACGCACGCGCCGCCAACTTGGGCGCCACACTCGACGATTGCCACGCGCTTCCTGTAATAGGCTGCTTGCGCCGCGCCCTTTTCACCGGCCGGTCCGCAGCCCATTACAACCAAATCATATTGCTCCACGAACCGCCCTCCGTGCCGCCACGAGCTGCCTTAAGCGGGAGACCGCGCCTTTTCTCCTAACCTCTCCACTCATCAATCAGATTTGCAACCAGTCCCGTCCAGCCGGTCTGATGGCTGGCACCCAGCCCTTCGCCCGTATCGCCGTGGAAGTATTCGTAAAACAACAAATGCTCCCGCCAGTGGTCCGCTTCCTGGAATTCCTTGCGGTTGCCGTGAATGCGCCGCCGTCCCGCAGCATCGCGGCAAAACAGCCCAATCATCCGGTTGGCGATATCGTCAGCCATTGCCCGCAGAGGAATTCGTTTCCCTTCGCTGCCCGGCACTGCAATGTCGAATTCCGGCCCGAATGCGGCTGCGAATTTCAGAAGCGCTTCGATAATAAGATACGAGGTCGGAAACCAGATTGGGCCGCGCCAGTTTGAATTGCCGCCTTTGATTCTCATGTCGGATTCCCCTGCCGTGTAATGCACGTGCTGTCCCGCAAATTCAAAAGGATGACCCTCGTGGTGGCGGGAGAGGCTGCGCAATCCCGCGGGCGAAAGGAATTCCTCCGGATCGAACAGCCGCTCAAGGATTCGCGCCAACTGATGCCGGTCCACAACCGAAAGAACATGGACTTGAGCGGCGCCGCGTTTTTCCGTGAAGCAGGCGTTGCCGACCAAGTCCACGCGGTTTTTGATAAACCAGTTCATATTGGCCAGAAAGCCCGGCAGATGGCCCCACTCGTCTTCGTGGATGTATTCAACGGCCAGCAAGGGGATCAGGCCAACCAGGGAGCGCACCCGAAGCTTGTGGAAATCGGAATCCGAATATCGCAGCACATCGTAAAAAAACCCTTCTTTCTCATCCCACAACTGGTAGTCGCGGCCGCCCATCTTATTCATCGCCGCGCCGATGTGAATGAAGTGCTGAAAAAACTTTGTCGCCAGCCCTTCGTAAACAGGATTTTTCCTTGCCAATTCCAGCGCGATGCGCATCATGTGCAGGCAAAAGAAGCCCATCCAACCGGTGGCATCGGACTGCTCCAGGATGGCGCCGCCGGACAGTTTCTGGCTGCGGTCGAAGACCGTGATGTTGTCCATGCCCAAAAATCCGCCTTCAAACACGTTCAGGCCCCGGCTGTCCGCTTTGTTCACCCACCAGGCGAAATTGATGAGCAATTTGTGGAAGCATTTTTCTAGGAACTCCTCGTCCGCCACGCCGCGCCGCTTTTTCTCCATCTGGTAAATCCGCCAGCAGGCCCAGGCCTGCACGGGCGGGTTCAGATCGGAGAACTCCCATTCGTACGCGGGAATCTGTCCGTTGGGGTGCTGAAACTGCTCGAAAAGGAGGAGCCAAAGGTTCTCCTTTGCTGTCTCCGAATCCACCAGGGCGAGTGTGACGCAATGGAATGCCAGATCCCAGGAAGCGAACCACGGGTATTCCCATTTATCCGGCATCAGTAGAATGCGCATCGAATTTAAATGCCGCCAGTGGACATTGCGGATGTGCTTCCGGGATTCGGGCGGCGGCAGCCGGGGATTATCGCCGTCCAGCCAGAGATTGACATCGCAAAAATACAGTTGCTTGTTCCAGAGCATTCCGGCGAGCGCCTCCCGCTGGATTCGGCGTTCCTCCTCGGAAGCCTTCGCCGGATGAATTGTGTCGTAGAATTCATCTGCCTCTTTTTTTTGCTTCTGCACCACGGTCTCGACTTCCTGGAGCAACGCAGCGGGGTTTCCCCGCCTATCAGCGGTGAGACGCAGGGGCAAAACTACTGAGTTCCCCGCCGGAACCGTCAGAACATAGTGGAAGCAGGCCTTTGTACCGATAGATTCGGGATTGATGCAATCCTCTCCATGAATCAGGTAACGGTGAAATGCGTCTTTTGCGCGCGGCTTTCGTCCTGCGTGTTCAGGTCCGAAAACTCGGAGGTCATTCGTCTCGTTGTCAGTGAAGAGCAGATGTGCATTCGCTGGCCCATATAGGCGCATCACCTCCAGCCGATACTCCGATTNNTATTGCGGAACCACAGATGCGGAAGGAGGTGCAGCACTGCGTCCTGCGGACCGCGATTGAAAGCCTCTATCCGAATGCAAATATCTTCCGGGCCTGCCTTGGCATACTCGACGACAACATCGAAATAGCGGTCGTCTCTGAAGATTCCGGTGTCCAGCAATTCGAATTCGGGGTCCTGCACGCTCCGGCGACGATTCTCGGCTACCAACTGGGCGTAAGGGAATTCCTGTTGCGGATACTTGTACAGATAACGCATGTAACTATGTGTTGGCGTGTTATCCAGATAGAAATAGCATTCCTTGACGTCTTCGCCATGATTGCCTTC
>PKXT01000010.1 GCA_003133505.1 Acidobacteriota bacterium | reverse complement strand
CCGCTGAACGTGACACGGGTTGCGGCGGTTAGATTCGTCCCCAGAATACTAACGGTCGATCCGACCGTGCCTGAAATCGGCAGGGTTCTTACAAATGGAGTCAAACCCGACGACGCTACATAAACAGAACCAGCTCCGTTCCCTCCATAATACGTTACCCCGTAAAACTTCCCATCGGTGCCCTGAACCAACGCACCTACAGGGAGGTCCTCCAGGCCACCAAAATTGGCTACCGTTGTGAACGTGCCGGTAGGTGTCATTTTAAACAAGGTTCCCTCCCCAGCTTTTCCACCGTCATCTGTTGTCCCATAGAAATTGCCATCGGTAGCCTGAATCAGCGCGCCGGAGGGCTCAGAGGCGGAGGGGAGGTTGCCAAAGTCGTGCAAAACAGTGAAGGCGCCACTTAGGGTAATTTTGAAGGCCGTCCCACAACCCTGGTTGACGTAGCAAGGGTTGGTCCCGCCGATGACAGTTACCCCGTATAGGGCTCCATCAGAACCCTGGACCAGCTTGTCAATTGGGTCAGTGCCATCTGTGCCGTCAAAGGTATGTAGCGTGGTCAGCGTGCCGCCGGGGGTGAGTCTGAAAATTGTGCCACATCCAAAATCCGAGCCGTCGTAGTTGCAGGCATTGACTCCACCCGCTTGGGTAACTCCATAAAAGTTGCCATCGCTTGCCTGGATCAGCCCATTTGGTGAAGAGCCATCCGGGCAAAGCAAAATGGATGGTACACAAAAATTGTATATGGTCGTCAGCGTTCCATCTGGGGTGATTTTGAAGGCGGTACCTCCCCCATAAGCGCCGTTGCTATGCCCGGATATAGTGGCCCCGTAAAAATCTCCATCCGTGGCCAAGACCAGGCTTCCCCGGGCGCTATAGCCATCGCTGCAATCCTTGTCGCGGGGAGAGCAAAAATCATGCAGGGTGGTAATGACGCGATCCTCCGGGGAAAAGCGGAAAACGTTGCCTTCTCCTAAAGCTCCTCCCAATGTGGTTGAGCCGTAGAAGTTACCGTCTGTACCCAGAGCCAGAGGCGCATATGGCCTTTCGCCATCAGTTGCGTCGAAAACGAGCAATGTCGTGAAGGCTCCGGAGGACGTAATTTTGTAAATCGCGCCGCACCCATTGGGGCAGAGTTGAAAATTCTCGCCGACATACGTCGTTCCATAAAAGTCGCCATCCAAGCCCTGAATGAGTCCCTCAAATGGAAAAACTCCGTTGTGTTTACAGCTGGTTTCCGCGCAGAAGCTGTAAAGCGATGTAACCTTGCCGATCCGGGGCACCTTGAACGTAGTGTCCGCAATACCCGAGTTCACGGATCCATCAGTGGCGGGGATTAGATGACTGCGGAGTTTAAGGTTGTCCACGGCATCGTGGGAAAGCGGCGTAGTCGGCTTGGGAACAGGCGGCAGAGACGCGATTTGCGCGGTCAAGACTGTGACCGCCGCAGTCCATAGCAGAAAAATACCGCACGCCTTCATCAGCCAGTTAGTTTTACTCATCTTAGCTCCCTCCCTGTCTCCTGCAACATTCGACTCATCCTGAACCTAGTCATGATTGGCAATGGGTGCTGAAGGCTACGCGCATTTTACGGCAGCACCGTGAAAGGTATGTTGCTCTTGAGCGTCCCGGTGGGCGTTAGCACTTTAACGGTACCAGTCGTGGCGCCGTCGGGTACCACAGATGTAATTAACGAACCTGAGATCACCGTAAATGTAGCCGCGATGCCATGAAACGTGACCTTGGTGGCGCCGGTCAGGCCGGTCCCCAAAATATTGACGTCCATTCCGATCGTCCCAGCGCTGGGCTGTGTCGCCACAAATGGGCCCAGACCTGCTGAAAGGCTGAAAATTGTGCCACACCCTTCGTTTTCATAGCACATACCATTCCGGGGTGGCCCAAGGCCAGTGGATCCGTAAAAAGTCCCATCGGTGTCTTGTGCTAACGCCCCGACGGGTTCAGTACCGTGCGCGTTCGTGCGGTCGAAGCTGTATAACGTCGTCAGGGTGCCACTGGGGGTCATCTTAAACACCGTCCCGCAACCATCGGCGTTCACAACACCACAGACTCCGGTTCCACCAAAGACAGACGTTCCGTAGAAATTCCCGTCGGTGCCCTGGACTAAACCTCCGGCCTCGTCGCCATCTGTAAAATCGAAGGAATGCAGCGTGGTCAGCGCGCCGCTGGGAGTGATCCTAAACACCGTGCCACAACCGGTATAATGATAGCCCGTACAGGCGTCGTTGGTGTTGAGCCCGCCACCCGCCGTTGTTCCGTAGAGGTTGCCATCAGTGGCTTGAATCAGCCCTCCGTTGGGAGAGGCGCCGTCTGTATTGCCGAACGTGTGCAGTGTCTTCAAGGTCTGCGCGGGGAGGGCCACCGCCGCCACAGCCCACAGCAAAATAATGCCGCATGCTCTCGTAATCCGGTTGGTTGTTCCGTTAGCAAAACTGGTTTTGCTCATTTTAGCTCCATGCCCCCCGAGTGGGCCGTCCTTTCTGGTATAGATGCTACTCCTTTTCGATACTGGGCCACGATAAATCTCAGTGCATTCGGGATCGTAATTTTCGAATCCAGCGCCATAAATGAACCCCATGCCGCCGTCGAACCGCTTGATCCGGGGGGCAGCGATCTGATCTTTACCAACAACTCTTAGCCAAAGGCAAAATCTGGTTTCCTCCCGCTTTTCCATCAATGCGC
>PKXT01000211.1 GCA_003133505.1 Acidobacteriota bacterium | reverse complement strand
GCATTGAACTGCTTAACGAGGACTATCGCCAGTTGCGCGGCCAGTACGACCGCATCGTCAGCATCGAAATGTTTGAGGCGGTGGGGCTTGAGCACTACGACGATTTCTTCGGCGCTTGCGATCGCCTGCTACGGCCTGGGGGCGCTATGCTGCTGCAGGCCATCACCATGAACGAGCGCCGGTTCCCGACGTATCACCGCGGCTCCGATTGGATTCAAAAATATATTTTCCCGGGCGCGGAGCTGGCATCTCTTTCCGAAGTGCTTCGCTCGCTCGGCCGGGTGACGCAGATGGGCCTGCATCATCTGGAAGACATTGGAATGCATTACGCCGCAACGCTTCGCGAATGGAGGAGCCGGTTTCTCAACCGGCTTGAGGAAGTGCGGGAGCTTGGCTACTCTGATCGGTTCCTGCGCATGTGGGATTATTACCTGGCCTATTGCGAAGCCGGATTTCACGAACGCTACATCGGCGATGTACAACTCCTGCTGACCAAGTTGCCGAATCTACGCGCACTCTGGAAAGAGCCGGCATGGCTGGCGGAAGCGATGGCGGAGGAATCCTCAGGGGAGCCTTTGCGGAACCTGCCAAGCGCCGAAACGGGCTGAGGGCGGGCAAGAGAGATTCCTCGTCGCGAACACCGCTCCGTCGGAATGACGGACTTGTCACATTTCCTATATGAAGATTCACAAAAGCAGCGCCCTCGCCTAAGCGCGCATGAATCGCGCTATGGCTCGGGATGACTGGAATTGAGCTGCGGTCACAACGGGGCGGTCCTTCGCTGCGTTATTCAGAGTAAACCATTCGCAGGATGGCGCAGGGTAAACAGCTCCCGCACTCCAGAGGGACAGAAGGGCCGCTGGACAAGACGCGGGGGGAGGTGGTCAGCTGCGGGCGGACGGTACTATATTGCGGCGCTAACGTTGCGAGCGGGTATAGGGAGCGGAGAGAGCGTAGGCGAGGAGACCGGCGGCCATGAGAATTACACCGAAGAAGAGGCTGTTCATACCCAACACGCGTTCCTGGTCGCCGCGAATTACCGAAAAGACCAGCAGCAGGAGTGGAAAGGCACCGGCCAGGACCGCGCCGGCCATTCCTCCGGGAACGCGAAAAGGACGCGGAAGATTTGGCTCGCGGATTCGGAGGGCGACCAGCGCGGCAAATTCCAGCAGCAGGCTTGCGCCGGAAAGCAGCACATCGAGGGTAATCAGGCGCTCGAAATTGAGACCCAAGCAAAGGGCCCATCCCGCTCCACAGGCGAGAATGGCGACCCAGGGAGCGCGGGTGCGGGGATGGAGCCTGGCGAATATGCCGGGCAATATGCCGTCCTGAGCCATGGCCAAGGGCAACCGGGAATAGCTCATCACCAGCGCATTCAACATTCCAAAGGCGCTCATCATTCCGCCGATTTCCAGCGCCAGGCGAAGCCACGGCCCTCCCACCAAGCCGGCGAGGTTGGCCCATGAACCTGTTTCCCATGCCGTGGGAGACAGCCTGGTAAGAGACATGGCCGCAACGGGCAACACATAGCTGAGCGCGATGATGGCCAGCGCGAAAAACAGCGCGCGCGGATAAGTGCGCTGCGGGCGCTCCACTTCGGCGGCGATTGTGGATGCATTGTCCCATCCCATGTAATTCCACATGGCCACCAACAAACCGCCCATCAGGCCGACCGAAGAATGGGCCGGCGGCGCGGCTCCGGCCAACATGCCAGCCTTGAATGGCGCGAACAGGACGATCAGGATAAAGGGCGACGAAATGAGGAGAAATAGCCATAGCGAACTTATGGCGACAACGCGGATGCCCGCGACGTTCATCACCGTGCAAATGGTGACAACGGCCAGCCCGGCCATTACGCCGCGATGGCCGATGGCAAACCATGGAAAAAGCCGGGTGAGATAAATCACAAAGAGCGTGGGATAAATGGCCATGTCGAAAATACTGGCCATCAGGGAAAGCCAGGCTTCCTGAAATCCCCAGAAATTTCCCATGGCGCGGCGCACCCAGGCGTAGTAGCCGCCTTCATAAGGCAGTGCGCTCGACAGCTCGCCAATCATGAAGGCCGTAGGCAGGCTCCAGAGCAGCGGGGTAAGCAGCAGAATGAGGATCGCTCGTCCATAACCGGCGCCGTGGACGATATCTTCCGTTCCATAGGTCCCGCCCGACACCATGAAGAATGTCGCTGCTACCAGCGGCCACAAGGTGAGGCGAACGAATCGTTTCTTGGTGGGGGTCCGGTTGGGAATGGCTGCGAAAGGTTGAGGATTCTCTGTTTGTTGAGGCGCGCGGCTAGCTGTTGCCAATTTCGATGTGTTCCTCCTCAGGCGACTCACTCTCAGCTACTCCGCAGCGGCTGGTCCCGCTCGAGCTTTCCAGTTTTCGTTAGATTCCAGAAATCACGCCGGAGTTAGTTCGCAGAGTTGAGATTACGGGAAATTTCCAGCGATGCAAGAAAATTCTTGAAAATCTTTGCCAGAAGGAACGGGTACGGAGGTCATAGTCCCACGGGCACGCGGGTCAAGCCGGAACCCACACCCTTGGCTCGTATTGGTGAACCTCGTTGCCTGCCCGACGCCAGGACGTTTATGATGCCGCCACCGCTTGGAGGCGGACGTATGAGACTATCGCTTCTCGTCGTTCTTGGTCTTTCCCTGACTGTCCTGTTCACAGCCCAGCCCATCCACGCTCAGAACGCTTTCACTCCCGATCAGGTGAAGTTCGGGCCTGCCCCGCCATTCCTGCCGCCTGGAGCGCAACTTGCTGTCCTCGAGGGCGACCCCATGGCTTCATCCGGCGATTTCACCATCCGGCTCAAGATGCCGGATGGATACAAAGTCGCTCCTCACACCCATCCCAACCGGGAAAATGTCACGGTCCTCTCGGGAACTCTTAAAGTGGGAATGGGAGATCAATTCGACGCCAGCAAGATGATGAGCTTCGGGGCTGGCAGTTTCGCCTACCTCGATCCCAGCATGCACCATTACGCCATGGCTTCCGGAGCAACCGTGATCCAGATCCACGGCCTGTCGCCGGCCAAGTTCAACTACATCAACCCCGCTGACGATCCCACTCCAAAGAAGTGAAGTGAAGAAGGGAGTTGTACTCGATTCCTTGTCATCCTG
>PKXT01000258.1 GCA_003133505.1 Acidobacteriota bacterium | reverse complement strand
CCGGGAGGAACCTTTAAGTTTTATTCCTGGGTTTAAATGACCGGAGAAACTGTTTTACGCCGAGGCTGCGGTGGCGCGGTTGAACAAATGGAATGGAGTAATGGTTTCCTGATGAAGTTTTCCCCAGGTTTCATCGGGCTTTCTTAGGAAAGCCGCGGCGACGTCGGGATCGAACTGCGTTCCGGAATGGGCCTGAATTTCCTGGCGCGCCATATGAATGGGAAGCGCTCCCCGATAGGGGCGGTCGGAAATCATGGCGTCAAGCGTATCGGCCACCGCGAAAATTCGTGAACCAATCGGAATCTGCTTGCCTTTTAGTCCCCGAGGATAGCCCGTGCCGTCAAAGCGCTCCTGGTGGGTAAGTACGATTTCGGCGGCCTCCCGAAGGAAGGGTATGGTCGCCAGTAGGGAGTAGCCAATCTCGCAATGGCCGCGCATCACCGCGCGCTCTGCTTCGCTCAGAGGGCCCGGTTTGCGGAGAATGCTATCGGGAATGCCCATCTTGCCGATGTCGTGAAGAAAGGCTCCGCGCGCGATTTGGCGGAGGGAGTCTCCTGAAACGCCCATCCCTTGAGCGAGGGTAATGGTTACCGCGGTGACTCTTTGGCAGTGCCCCTCTGTTTCGGCGTCACGAGCATCAAGCGCTCCGCCGAGGGCTTCCAGCGTGTAATCATAGGATTGTTCGAGTTCGTGGAGGGTCGTGACGAGTTGCTGGGTTTTTTTCTCCACCATCAGCTCTAACCCGCGCTGATAATTATTATTTTCGCGCACTAACCGGCGATGTTCGAGCGCGCGGCGAACGCTGACATAAAGTTGTTCCCGCTCAAATGGTTTCAGAATGTAGTCATACGCCCCGTTGCGTATGGCTTTCAGCGCCACGCTTAAATCGTGCATGGCGGTGACCAGGATCACTGGTAGTTCGGAATCATATGCCTGTATGTGTTCCAGAAGCTTCAGGCCATCCATGCCGGGCATCAGCAAGTCGCTGAGGACCAAATCATAACTGTCGCGGGTAACTTCGATGGCGGCTTCGCGTCCGCCAGCCACAGCAAACCAGCGATAGCCGGCGGCTCCCAACAGACTGCCAATTACCTCGCGCAGCGATTCTTCGTCATCGGCGATCAGAATTTTTTCGGCGCTCACGTTTCCTGCTGAAAGAGGAGACTCCAGCCTATAGCGGCCGGTCCGCTGGGGACAGCGGAAAATAATGGCAGGGTATCCAAAGAGAAAAGGCCGCCAAACCAATCGTCACCGGCCACAGGGAAACAGGAAGCGCCCGTCAGGCTTCTAAAATCTGCTATTCTCGTCAGCAGGGTAGCAACCAATTGCTTTTCGCCTGAGGAGTCTTGCATGCTTCGTTTTCCCCCGCGAGGGGCGCTAATAGCCCTGAATCTGGCTTTTATTGTGGTGCTGTTAGGCAGCGAGCCATGCCGGGCTCAGGAGCCCAAGGCAAACAGCGCGGTAGCCTTCGCAGGGCCGCGAGGCACAACTCCCCCTCCAGCAGTTGACTCTTCGCNNATCCAGACCAGCGGAGCTAAGGGGCAGTCCGCGCCGGCCGTTGCGCCCGCGTCGAATACCGATTTTGTGAAGACCGCCGATCAGGTGCTTGCACAAATGAGCGGAATCCTCTCGTTGCCTGTGAAAAAGCCGCTGAAAAAAAGCCTTCGCAGCCGGCAACAGATTCGGGACTACCTGATCGAGCAGGAGAAGGACGATAAGGATCCCAAGAAACGTTATGCCGACCAACGTGCTTTGGTCGCCTTTGGGCTAATCCCCCACGGCTTCCCCCTGTAATCGTTCCTGCTGGATTTGCTCACCGATCAGATCGCTGGACTTTACGATTCGAAAGCGCGCGAATTCTATATCGCTGATTGGATGGCGCCCGAGGACCAAAAGCCGGTAATGGCGCATGAGCTGACCCATGCATTGGACGATCAGTATTACCACATTGACACATGGGAAAAGGCCGCTCGTCCGAATGACGATGCGGAATCGGCGCGGGAGGCGGTTTTGGAGGGATCCGCGCTCGCGGCTATGTTCGACTACACGCTCGCGCCGGAGAAAATGAGCGTCCGCAATTTTGGCGACATCGCCTCGCTGATTGATCAGCAGGCTCTCGATGAAGCGGAAAAAGATCCGGTGATGGTGAAAGCGCCCCAGTTCATTAAGGATGACCTGCTATTTCCCTATGTGGCGGGGGCTGGATTCACTCAGCAGTTCCTTAAGGCTACCAACGGATGGGCTGATTTCCACAAGGTGTTTGAGAATCCACCGGTCTCCACGCAGCAAATTTTGCATCCGGAGATGTATTTTGCAGGTATTAGACCGCCGCCATTGGAACTGCCCAAGGTCAAACCCATCCTGCCTCATGGCTGGAAAGAATTGGATCAAAACGTGATGGGGGAATATGGCTTGAAGGAAGTGCTCAAACAGTTCCTGGGCGCGGACTCGGCGGCCAGACTGTCTCCGGAGTGGGCCGCTGACCGCTATTCGATTTCGGAAAGCCAAGACAAGCAGCAGACATTGCTAATTTTTTTGGTGCGGCTACAGCACAATGAAAATGCCAAGACGTTTTTCGCCCGGTACAACGCGCTACTCAGGAAAAAATATCCGGCGCATACCGCTGTGCGGGAGCAGCCGTTTCTAATGGAATGGCAAACTTCGACGGGGGCGGTGGGATTGGAATGCCACGAGGAAGAATGCCTTGCCGTGGAAGGGGCCGATGGCGCGTTCTTCGATCGTCTGGTTACTGCTCTTGGATGGCCGGCGACCCCCGCAGCCCCTGCAGCGGAGCCGCCAGTCGGCACGATAGCTCAGTTCCTACCGTCACTCAGGGGCCGAGAACTTAATTAAAGGTGGGATAGGTGCTTTGCGCGCGGACTTGCCTCGGGTTTGGCGCGCGCGCGCGCCGCGTTATTTTTCTTACGAACTTGCCTGGTGCGCAGCCGCTGCAAGCGGCTTTCGAGGCGAGAGTCCCACGTTGCCGCCTGGACGGCCGAAATCGTTGCTGAAACATGGGCATCGCGAAGCGATGCCAGAGCGACTTCAGTGATTTCGGCGGCGCGCTCCGGCTTGCGCCCGCGGCGTTCGTGATGGATGGCAAGCTGTTCGCAGGCGTGGAGTTTCTCAACGGAGTTGTCTGCGCCAGCTCGAAGCTCCTCCCATAGTGAACATGCCAGGGCGAAGTCCCCGTCGGTTTTTGCCAGGCGCGCCAAATGGAGACATGCAGCGCGATTCTCGGCGGCTGGCAATCCTCTCTCCAGCGCTTCCCTGAAAAGCAGGCGGGCCTGAGTGACAGACCCGCGACGTTGCAAAAATCTGGCTCGTGCAAAAATATCACGAGAATGCTCATCTAGCGAAGTCTCACAAGAAAGCAGCGCAAGCGCATGAAGGACCAGCGCGGCCAGCCCCTGCAGGTCCATACGGTTGTGACGCAATATTCGGAAGACAGGCGCGGATGAACCGCCGCTGAGGAAATCACAATAGAAGCGTGGAACCAATGCGGAGGGAACATTCTCATCGCGCTGATCGTGCAAGATGTGATGTTCGAGTTCGGTCAATTTCACGGAACCCAGCCTGGGACGCCAAAGCTGGCGCGCGGGTTGCAGCATGTCGAGGTGAGCGCGCGGCACCGGGAGGATGATTGAGCGAGTCATGCGAAGGCGAGTTTGGAGCAGAGGCCAGTCAAAACTCTTTCCATTGAACGTCACGAGGATATTGCGCTCGGCCAGCCGTTCTTTCAGTGCCAGCAGGACGGAATGCTCTTCAGTGGGATCACGCATGAAAAGCTGCTCCACTTGCAGACCGCCGGCATCCCACCAGGCCAATCCGATGAGAAATGCATAAGAACCATTGGCGGCCGAAAGTCCGGTTGTTTCCGTATCAAGGAATAACCAGTTCTTGAGCGAAGCAGCCCGGCGTGGAAGATCTGGGTCCAGCAATTGCAGGGCGTTAGCGGTGAATGCTTGCTGCTCTGGTCGCGCATGCCAACTCCGAAAGACCAGGTGCTCACCATAATGATTGCGGGCGGTTGTGGCTCCCAAAATTCGCGCGAGATCATCGTCGGAGGGGTTTTCTTCAGGAAAGGTGTTCGCCATTATGATTTGTTAGACTGATGTATTCGCTATTTATTCCCCATTAAGTTTACCATTCCCATGGGGCTGGCGGCGAATTAGGATCTGGGAGGAAGGGTTCGGAGAATGCCGAGAGAAGCGCAGAGCGGGTGCTGCACGGGCCGGTGCGAACCAAACCCTAGTGGATTACTATTGAAACGAGGAGATATAACGTGAAAACGATGAAGGCGGCACAGATCAGCAAGCCCGGTGGGGCATTCGAAATCGTTGAGAGGGAAATGCCGATTCCCGGGGCAGGACAGGTTCGCGTGCGAGTGCTGGCATGTGGCGTCTGCCACAGCGACCAACTTGTGAAGGAAAACGCATGGCCGGGGTTGGTATATCCGCGCGTGCCAGGCCACGAAGTGATCGGAGTGATTGACGAGATTGGGACGGGGGTCACTTCCTGGCAGACGGGCGAGCGCGTGGGAATTGGATGGCATGGCGGGCAGGACAACACTTGCGCGGCCTGCCGACGGGGCGATTTCGTCAATTGCGAGCAAGAGCGAATCACGGGGATCAGCTACGACGGCGGTTACGAGGAATATATGGTCGCGCCAATCGAGGCGCTGGCACGGGTGCCCGAGGGCCTCGCCGCGGAGGATGCCGCGCCGCTGATGTGCGCTGGAATCACAACGTTCAACGCCCTGCGCCATAGCGGAGCGGGACCGGGAGACCTAGTGGCCATCCACGGAGTAGGCGGCTTGGGGCATCTGGGAATTCAATTCGCGGCGAAATTCGGCTATCAGGTAGTGGCCATCGGGCGCGGCCCGGGTAATGCTCCGTTGGCCGAGAAATTAGGCGCGGCCAGTTACATTGACAGCGCGGCGGTGAATGCGGCGGAGGAGCTCACCAAAATGGGCGGCGCGCGCGTGATCCTGACGACTGCCCCCAGTTCCAAAGCCATGTCCGCGCTGTTTGACGGATTGGGCGCGAATGGAACGATGGTCGTCGTCGGGGCGGCGCAGGAGGCCATTGAAGTCTCCCCTCTTCAATTAATTCGTGGCCGCAGAGGTCTGCAAGGTTGGGCGTCAGGCTCCGCCAGCGACTCGGAAGACACAATGCGGTTCGCCGCTGCCAGCGGCGTCCGTCCAATGATTGAGAAATTTCCTCTCGCGCAAGTGAACGAAGCCTACGATCGGATGATTAGCGGGAAAGCCGAATTTCGCGTGGTGCTGACAATGTCAACATAGATAATCCGGTCGCGTCCTGTTTCAGTCTGATTCCTTGACAGGGATTGGCGGGCACGCTATACAAAGCTCATGAAAACAATTCTGGTATTTGATTTTGAGAGTGACGAAGAGGCTGCGCAAAAAGCTCGCCACCGGGTGGAGGGATGGAAGCAGGGTTTTCGGCTGGGCGACAAGTTAGCGCTCCGCTTTGAGCGCGTCGAAGCGGCAGATGGCGCCGCGGATGAGCCAGGCGGCGGTAAATCCAAAGGCCGGAAAGGCAAAGTTGAGAAGGGCGACGACGCGGGGCATGTTGCGAAGGGCGAAACCCCTCCCGCCAGAAGCGCTGGAGTGCGCGTCGCGGTCCTGTTGCATTTCTCTGGGCATGAAAAGTTGTCCTATCAGCGCTGGCTAGAAAGATTGCCTGGCGAAGATCCCTTCGCCGGCAGAAAGCATGAAACGATTGCCAATGACAATAAAAAATTTGCCCCCACGGCTGAGTGGTTCGATTCCCTGGAAAACGCGGTGCCGACACGCCGTCCCCGCAAGTGAAGCCGGCGCTGCGGGGACAAGGATTGCAGACCGCCCGGATGGCGTCCTAGGAGCCTCTCCGAGAAATCATTTTGAAAGTCATATGTTGTGGGGCGTGAAGACTGCTACCACCAGCAGTTGTGGTCAGAACATACGACTTTTGAATACTCGGACACACCCCTAGCTCACCAAATGGAATGCGGTCGCGTTGGACCGTACGTAATAGACGGCGCGGGTTTGGGCCCGGCGCATGCGCATGATGCGTCCCATGGCCAAGGGCCAGCAAAATCGAGGTTCCGGACCATCCGAGGAAAATTTTCAGAATCATCATTAAACATGATTTCCTCCTTTGTCGCGGCCATCTTGCTTGGCGTCTGTCTGACGGAAAGCCGTTACACGGAGGCTCGCACGTGGCCTTTGCGTCTCTGTGATTCAGTATAGGCGTATGGTATTTTCCGGCAAGGAATCGCTGGAGATGTAGTGTTGCAACATCCACTGTCCTTGTTCCCTGTACCCAAGGACAGGTATCAATACGGACACGAGGATCACGCGTCGTTTCTCTGTCAGGATTTCTGATTTCCGCCATACCCTCACAGCCGACGACGCTTTCAATCTACGAACTGGGGACTCTATCCGGACCTGAATCTGAGGACTATGCTGTCCGGCGGGAGCCAGCTTCGCTATAATGAGCGTCGTCAGGAATCATAATGAGGGGAAAGATGGCAACGGTCACGCAAGCGGCAGGGACAATGGCTCAGGGGACCAAGACCCAGAGCCCAAAATCATCGAAGTATGAAGGGTTGGATCGCGCGGCGCTTTTACACATCTACCGCGTCATGTTTCTTTCGCGGCGTCTCGACGACCGGGAAATCCAACTTAAGCGCCAGAACAAGATTTTCTTCCAGATTAGCGGCGCGGGGCATGAAGCGATCTTAGCGGCCGCGGGAATGGTCGCCAAGCCAGCCTACGACTGGTTTTATCTTTACTATCGCGACCGCGCGCTTTGCCTGGCGTTGGGCATGACTCCGTATGAAATGCTATTGGGCGGCGTCGGCGCGAAGGATGATCCCAGTTCCGGTGGCCGGCAGATGCCTTCCCATTGGGGCCACCAGAAGCTCAATATTGTTTCAAAATCCTCCCCCACCGGAACCCAGTTCCTGCAAGCGGTGGGCGCGGCGGAAGCTTCGATTTACTTTGACCAGTTTCCGGGGGCCTTCGAGCAAGCTACTCATGCACCGCTGGGTGAGGCCGTCCGGCATGAGCGCGATGACATCGTAGTCGTCTCCGCCGGCGATGGGACAACCAGCGAAGGAGAATTCTTCGAAGCGCTAAATACCGCCTGCGCCAAGAAACTGCCCGTGGTATTCCTGATCGAAGACAACGGTTACGCCATCTCCGTTCCCGTGGAAGTTCAGACTGCGGGTGGAAGTATTTCCAAACTGGTTTCCGGTTTTCCAGGCTTGCACATTGAGGAATGTGATGGCACCGATGTGTTGGAAAGTTATGCCGCGTTTGGGCGCGCAGCGGCTTGGTGCCGCCAGCGACGGGGCCCCGCCTTGGTGCATGCCCATGTCGTGCGGCCCTACTCACATTCACTTTCCGACGACGAGAAACTCTATAAGACTACCGAAGAGCGCGAGCAAGAAGCGCACTCCGATCCTATTACAAAGTTTGGCCTCTTCCTGGTAAAAGAAGGAATTGTCAACCAGAAAGATTTGGAAGCGCTGGCAGCGGAAGTCGATCGAGAAATCGTCGAGGCCACTGATCGCGCGTTGGTTGCGGAGTTACCGGACACCGATTCCGTCCACTTGTGGGTGAACTCGCCGGAAGTGGACGCGTGCGGCTCGCGATTCGATTCGCAGCCTGCGTTTACCGGCGAGCCGAAGACAATGGTGGAAATGGTTTCGGCCACGTTAATGGAGGAAATGGGCGCCGATGAGCGCATCCTGGTATTTGGCGAGGACGTAGCCGATTTAAGCCGCGAAGAGAATCTGGACAAACTGAAAGGCAAGGGCGGCGTCTTCAAAGCAACTTCCGGATTGCAACGCAAGTATGGTTCGCAGCGGGTATTTAATTCGCCATTGGCCGAAGCCAACATCGTAGGCCGGGCAATAGGAATGGCCACGCGCGGATTAAAGCCGGTGGTGGAGATCCAGTTCTTCGACTACATCTGGCCAGCCATGATGCAGATACGCAACGAACTTGCCGTGATGCGCTGGCGCTCGGCGGGAAAGTTCAAATGCCCGGCGGTGATTCGCACAGCCATTGGCGGTTATCTGACCGGGGGAGCAATTTATCATAGCCAGTGCGGAGAAGTGATTTTCGCGCACTGCCCCGGTTTGCAGGTTGTGATGCCATCCACAGCTTTGGATTTGTGCGGATTACTGCGCACGTCAATTCGCTGTGATGACCCAGTGCTTTTTCTGGAACACAAGCATTTGTACCGGCAGCCCTACAATCGCTCACAGTGTCCCGGGCCGGACTTCACGATTCCATTTGGCAAGGCGCGAATCGCGCGTGAGGGCACGGACGTGACCGTAATTACCTACGGCGCGGTAGTGCATCGCGCGGAAGTGGCTGCGGCCGAACTGGCTCGCGACGGTGTTTCGTTGGAGATTGTGGACCTCCGCACCCTCAGCCCTTACGATTGGGAGACGATTGCCGCGTCGGTGCGAAAAACCAATCGCGTGATCGTGGCCTATGAAGATACGTTATCATGGGGCTACGGCGCGGAAATTGCCGCGCGCATTGCCGACGAGCTTTTCGAGGATTTGGACGCTCCGGTGAAGCGGGTGGCCGCGGATGATACGTTCTGCGCCTATCAGCCGCTGCTTGAGGACGTGATTTTGCCGCAATCCGAAGACATTAGCCGTGCTGTGCGATCGCTGGTCGATTTCTGAGGGATTCTGGCCCTCAGACGTATGAAACTTTAGAGTGGGTAGATTCGTAGAGTAATTAGAGAAGTTTTGGAGGGAATCCGATGCACTGCTCAAGCTGCCAGAGAGACATTGCTCCTTATTCGAATTACTGCTATTTCTGCGGCGCACGCCAGCCCGTGATTGACCCGTCCTTTGGGACGCGGCCCGTACGGCGATTGATGCGCTCCTCGACCGACTAGAAGCTCGCCGGTGTCTGCGCTGGAATTGCCGATTATTTCGACTGGGATCCCACTTTGGTCCGGGTTCTGTGGGTACTACTTGTCCTGATGCCCGTGCCCATATTCCCGGGGGTGATTGGTTACATTGTTGCGTGGATTGTCATGCCTGAGGCCCCGCTTCCGAACGCCGTTTCATCTTCTGCCGTTTCGCGGGGTCCGGCAACCGCCTGACGCTGGGGGCTGAACTTACATGGGTTGCCCACAATATCTGGGACTCGGCTAGTAGAATCTCACGCCGGTTTAAGAATCTGATTTGGGCCGTGATGTAACCACGCCGGTTTGCGAATCACTAACGAGGCGCGCTTAGAACGCTCCCCCCCAGGCCAACTCCGCACTCTTGCAATTGTTGTTTTTGGAGCTTCAGCTTGGAGGGCGGCAGCTTCGCGTCGCCGTCAAGGATTGACCAATCACCGAAAACCTCGGTTAGTAGCGGATCTTCCCAAGTAAAGTGTTTCGAGCCGAATAAGGTGCGCGCAATAGTGCCCACAACCCACGCCGGTGCGTGGCCCGAAATCGCGGCATCACAGAGAGAAGCGGCCATTTTTCGCGTAACCAGGAATGTGGAATTCAGATCATCTATAGCGATGGATCGAGCTTGATTTTTATCAGGGCTCGCAACGGGCTTCGGCGGATCCGACCCTAGTGCTTCGGCGCCCACTCGGGCCAAGAAGAAATCGCAAATGATACTTTCCTTCATTAGATACTCCGTCTGCGCCTCTTGGTAATATTTAGTCTATCATGTTAATAGACTATGCGGGGCCTGGATTATCCCGCAACTCAGCGGCCGCGCCCTCGCTTACCGGTGCGGTGGGTTAGCGCATAATCGAGCGATACGGCCCCGGCGCCCAGTGCCAACAAGAGGAACGCGGACGCGCCCAGAATCATGGGCAGCTCAAAATTTGCCACCGCCCTCCAGCCGCCCTGCGGCAGGTGCACCATCCAGATAGCGACAGCCATTTCCGCGCCCAACAAAGCCGCCGCCACGCGCGTGAAAAGCCCCACAACCAGCAATATTCCCCCGAAAAATTCCAGCACTCCCGCGACATACGCAAAATAGGGCGGGAAACCCATGTGCGGAAACGCGCCGACGTACCGTTGCGACTGGGTGAAAAGTTTGGGATAGCCGTGGTAAATAAAAATCGCGCCCACTGCGCAACGCAGCAGCAGCAGAGCAAGCCTTAATTTTTCGAGAGTTTCCATCGCCATCCCCCGATGGAATTTACCACGAGGCCTTGCAATTTTCCCAGCCGTCCTGCGCGCAGACTCTGCCATTGCTGTCGGCGAGGTCTATCCCGCACATTTCGGCTTCTCTACGTTTGTACTTTTGCTGCGCCATGGTACGGCAGGGATGTTTCCATGATTCGACGGCTGACGAGCGTGAAAACATGTGCGTGCGTTAATGTAAGATGAATTGCCGAGGGCGACGGCTGGGCCGTGACCGGGAGCCCCCTCTCGGTGAGGCACGTTGCGGCGAAATTGAAACCTAATGCGCAAACTGATTATTGCGGTCGCGTTCGTAATAGCGGTGGTGGTGGCGGGCGCCGCGCTGATGCGCCATCGGCGCCAGCAACCAACTCCGGTCTATGAAATTGCGCGCGCTAAAGCCAATCACATCACCGTGTGGAACAGCACGGCGCAAATACGCGAGCCCGTTGCCACGTTGAATTTCGGCGAACGCGTGGACGTGCTGCAAAAATTTGCTGATTCGGTGAACGTGCGAACTCCCACGGGCGTTAGCGGCTGGGTGGAGGAGCACGACCTGATTTCCCAGGACCTGTGGCAGCAAGCTACCGCATTGGCAACTCGCGTGGAAGNNCGGCCAACCTGCATCTCGAGCCCGGTCGAAGCGCGCCCATGGTTGTGGAGTTGAGCCGTGACCTGCCGGTGCAAATGCTCGAACGCCGGGTAATCCCCCTATCGCGGAAATCAGGCGATCTGGGATTGCGGCAGCCTACCGCGACGGATTCGCCTCATGATCCGGTAACCGTGGCGGCTCCGGCGAAAACGCCGGAGGCAACAGTTGCTTCACCGGGTGCTGCTCCTTCTGAGGAATGGTGGCTCATTCGCGCCGAGGTTAAGGACCTTGGCCCGGTGGGAGGTTGGACGTTGGGACATTTTCTCGCATTGACCGCTCCCGCGCCCCTTCCCGATTATTCCGCAGCGGCCAATATGCGTTTGACGGCGTGGTTCATTCTTAACCGCGTGTCCGACGATAACGGCGGCGACAAACCCCAGTATCTTGCGGCGGGCCTTCGTTCCGGCGAAGGCGGCGATTATGACTTCAGTTTGCTGCGCGTCTATACTTGAGGAACCAAACGCGCCCGATATGAGACCGCTTACGTGGAAGACAATCTGCGGGGAAAGCTGCCCATCCAAGTTACGCCCGCGACGTCTCTGGGGGGCGATTCGCAATTTCGCTTCACCAACGCTGGCCCGGATGGCGATACCAGTTATGTATATGAGATGAAGCAGACCACTGTGCGGCGGGTGCAGGGTGATTTGGCGCCTAAGAAAACGCGCGCGAAACTGTCCGCCCAATCGCATACAAAAGTGCGCCCAAAGGCCACGTCGAAATCGGGTAATTCCCGAGCGAAGAAAAAGGCCCATCGAGCGGGCTAAAACGGCGAGAAAGATATGACGCTGATTTTGCGGGAAGACGACGTACGGACGCTGTTGACCATGCCAATGGCCCTCGAAGCAGTGGAGACCGTGTTCCAGCGGCTTGCCGATAGCTCGGCGGTCAATCATCCGCGCCAGCGGCTCCATCCGCCGGGGCAGGCTTACCTTCATTACATGGCCGCGGCGGATTCGACCGGCGGCGCGATGGGCTTGAAGATGTACACCAGTTCGCGGCAGGGGCTGCGTTTTCTGATTCCGCTGTTTGACGCGCAAAACGGCGAGTTGCTTGCGCTCATAGCCGCGGATTATCTCGGGCAGATGCGCACGGGCGCGGCGAGTGGTGTGGCTACGCGATTGATGTCGCGTCCGGATTCGCGCCGCATCGGTATCCTGGGAACCGGTCTGCAGGCCCGAACGCAGTTGGAGGCTATAGCCCAAGTGCGACATCTGAAATCTGTCCGCGTATATGGCCGCAATGCCGAGCGCCGCGCGCGATTCGCGGCGGAGATGAACGCAAAGCTGGGCATCTCCGTTGAAGCCGTTGAAACGCCTGAGGGTGCGGTTCGGGAGATGGACATCGTCACTACCGCGACCACTTCAACCGATCCCGAGCTTCTGGGGCGTTGGCTGGCGCCGGGCACGCACGTGAATGCGATTGGCGCTAATTTTCCTCACAAGCGCGAACTGGACGCGGAAGCCGTAAATCGCGCGGAAATCATCGCCGCTGATTCGATCGCGCAATCTCGCGAGGAAGCTGGCGACTTGATTCACGCTTTGGCGGAAAAGCCGGATGGATGGAATCGCGTCGTCGAGCTGGCTGANNGGCCGCGACAATCCAGATCAGATTACGCTATTCAAGTCCAATGGAATCGCCATCGAGGATATCGTTACCGCTGAACGCGTCTATGCGGCGGCCATGGAAAAGGAGATTGGGCAGAGCATCGATTTGTGGCCGTCGAAAACTGGCAGCGAAACCGGAAAACGGTAGTGTTATTTCGACTGAACCTCCTCTTATGTTGTCCCTTCGCCTTATCCTGTCATCCTGAACGTAGCGAAGCGTAGTGAAGGATCTACATCTCCATGCGGAACGTCCGCAACCGGACTTAGCAATAGCACTCTAGGTAAAAAAAGGATTACCTCTGTTAGCTCTGGGGATGCTGCTGGCTGCAATGGCGCCGCAACGCGTCATGGAGCCGCTGCCGGGTATCTTCGGGCATGGGTAGCGGCCCCGTCTTGCAAAAGATTTGAATGGTTTTGCGGGTGGTGTCCACTACCAGGCGGCAATCGCCGCAGCGATCGAGATGAAGGGCGATCTCCGCGCGCAAAGTCGCGTCCAGATCGTTATCCAGGAAGTCTTCCAGCTCTTGCATCAATTCACGGCACTTCACGCGTTTTCGCTCCGGCCAAAATACTTGTCGAGTTTTTCCCGCAGCTTCAACCTGCCGCGAAGCAGCCGCGATTTCACGGCGGGCACGNNGAAAGGCCCAGTATGTTGGCGGTCTCTTCCGTGGATAACTCTTCGATGTCGCGAAGCTGGAAAACGACTCGGTAATCAGGGTCCAGCTCGGAAATGGCGTGGGAAAGAATTTCGCGCAATTCGGTTGTCGCAAAGCGCTGCTCTGGCGACGGCCCCCAGTCGCGCACGTCGCGCGGCATCGAATCGTCCTCGGTCTGCAATTCCTGATCGAGCGAAACCACGTTGGGGCGGCGCTNNGCAGTTTCATCAGCGCCTGGTTCACCGCGATGCGCACCACCCAAGTGTAAAAGCGCGAGTTGCGCTGGAAGTCGCCCAGATGCTGGTAGGCCTTCAGGAAGGCCTCCTGCATTACGTCTTCGGCATCTTCGCGGTTTTGGGTGATGTTTTGCGCCAGCCGGAATATGCGCTGTTCGTAGCGGCTTACCAGCGCTTCAAACGCGCCAACGTCGCCAGCCTGCGCCGCATCCACCAGCGCGCTTTCATTATCGGCTGGAGCGGTAACGGGTGCGAGTGCGCGGGTTTGCGTGGAATCAGATGGCATGAGGCCCAAATTGTTTGGGACGTAAGAATATCACGAACGGTGATACTCGATATTCGGGGCCAGATCAAGTCTTGGATTGCGGCCGTCCGCGGCCGTAAAATCGATTCTGCGCCTTGGAAAGCAAGTGTTAATTACCCTACCAACCAGGGATTTACTAAAAAGTTCCTGACACAGAGTTGGGCTCTGCGGTTCTATGGCTTGCAGCACCCGCCAATCGTGAAAAGGCGCTTGCGATGGAGGCAGGCTGTGAAATCGAATTCCAAGCCGCTAAGCGCGTTGGCAGTTGTCCTCGCTTTCGCCGCGTTGTGGGCCTATCCACAGACGGCACACGCTTAGGTTAGCACGTGGGTAAATGGCTGCGTCACGACGCACGGGTATGACAACTCGCAGGACAATGTGAATTCGTCTGAGACGGTTTTTCAGGCGACCAGTCTCCCATTGTCGCTTGCCACTGATTCGGTTGGCAACCTTCATGGAATTATTTATGCTCAGCCGCTTTACATTTCGAAGGTGCCAACTCACCCTAATGCCGACGTCTTGTTTGTGGCAACCGAGGAGAACTACATTTACGCGTTAAGCGGTAACAATCTATCCTCAACGCCGCTCTGGAACGTAAATCTGAATGGTACCAACGAGGGGGCTGTGCCCGACGGAGATCTGTCTGGCGGCACGGGGTGCAATAACATCAAGCCGGAGGTCGGCATCACTGGAACGCCGGTAATCGATAACAATGCCAGCAGTAATCAGCCCAACGTTTTGTACGCCGTTTCAGTTCATTACAACAGCTCCACAGGCGTTACCACCCAGCGCCTCAACGCAATTACGATAGTACACGGCTACGTTCATGCCGCCGGGCAAGTCCAAGGGACGGTCTTGCCCGCCTGCCATTACGCCCTGTCATTGATTGGCAGGGTCTGAGCACCGTGCGGTCTGCGTTCGTGCGAGTGCCTCTGCCGTCGTCGTTGACAACAGTGGGGCGGGGCTGTTAGGCTGGTTATTCGAACGAACGTTCGACTCAATTTCCATGCTGACCGCTCGCTCCTTAATCTCGTCTCGATTCTCCAATGCGCCACCCTTAGTCCCTGTGACGAAACGCGGCGCGGCCAAGGCGGGGTCTGATAAAAGCGTGCTCGACAAGAGCGCGCCGGACAAGCTCAAGCAGATCCTGCGCGCCTCCGCACAGGTTTTTGCTGAGAAGGGCTATGACGGGGCTTCGATTCGCGACGTAAGCCGTGCCAGCGGCATCTCCCTATCTGGGCTGTATTATTACGTCAAGAGCAAGCAGGAAATCCTCTACCTGATTCAGATTTACACCTTTCGGACGATATTGGCGAGGCTTGAGCGCCGTCTGGCGAGCCTCAGCGATCCCGGCGACCGGCTGCGCGCACTGGTACAGAACCATCTCGATTATTTCCTGCGCCACCCTCATGAAATGAAGGTGCTTTCGCGCGACGATGAAGCGCTCCAAGGATCCTATGCGCGTGAAGTCGGCGACATCAAGCGGCGTTACTACACGACCGCGCTGGGAATTTTCGAAGAGTTGCGGGAAGCGGGGGTTGCGCGGCGCATGAACGGGCGCGTGGCAGTCCTCTCGCTTTTCGGCATGATGAACTGGGCGCCCACGTGGTATCGGCCGAACGTGGACCCCCAGGCTGGCGCGTTGGCGGAAACAATGGCTGGCCTTTTTTTGCATGGAATTAGCCGGGATGGGGCGCTATCGACCGTGGAGCGCCTTAGTCTGCCCCGGTCTGGCACGCGAAGCCGGGCGGCGCATGGTCACGCAAGGCAAACGCGTCCAGCTGCGGCAGACTTGGAAGCAGCGCATCTGGCAAGTGTTCGTTTGCCGCCCGGAGGAAGCGGTGGCGCAACCGCGCGGCCCCCGACGTGAAGGTCGTGAAGGTGCGGTAAAATGGTACGTTAACGGAATAGTTTGGCGAATTTATAAAAACGGTCATGAAACAGGGCCAGCAGTACAACGGAACACACATGAATTTAACGGAGGAATCAGAAATGGCAACGACTGCGGTAGAAACGAAGCCTTTGGTTAGTTACGAAGTGAAGGACGGTATTGCCGTCCTGGCGATGGATGATCCGCCGGCCAACACCTACACCTACGAAATGATGGGGGATTTGGACGCCGCGATTTTGCGCGCGCGCATGGACGAAAACGTTCATGTGATCCTGCTGCGCGGAGCTGGCGAGAAATTCTTTTCCGCTGGCGCGAATATCTCCATGCTGGCGAAGGTGGATCCCGAGTTCAAATATTATTTCTGCCTTCACGCCAACGAAACGTTGTCGCGCCTGGAGCAGACCCCCAAGCTGGTGATTGCCGCATTAAACGGGCACACCGTGGGTGGTGGGCTCGAAATTGCCATGGCCGCCGACATTCGTATCGCGCGCAAAGAGGGCGGCAAAATCGGCCTGCCCGAAGTGAATCTGGGCGTCTTGCCGGGAACAGGCGGCACGCAGCGGCTATCCCGAATCGTGGGCCGTTCCAAAGCCATGGAGATGATGATCACCGGGCGCACGTTCAGCTTCGAAGAGGCCTTGGAAGTGGGCTTGATCACCTACATCTACGACCGCGAAAATTACTGGGACGAAGTCTTTTCATACGCGAAACAGTTCTGTCCGCCAAGCAAGGCTTCTCGCGCCGTGGGCCGCATCAAGCGCGCTGTCGTCACGGGATCGGAAATTCCGTTTGCCGAGGCGTTAGGTGTTGAGCGNNAATTGCAACAGTTGCTTTTCACCAGCGAAGATGCCAAGGAAGGCATCGGCGCGTACGTCAATAAGCGTCAGCCTGAATTTAAGGGCCGGTAGCCGGTCCTTCATAATAGCGTCTCTGGCCGGTTTCTGTTGGCCGGGGACGCACCATCAACTAGTAGCAATCCAGCATTAGTTCCAATCATTGACCAGAGGATTTGGGAGAAAGGGATGCCAACCGCCGTGGAAGCGAAAGTAAAGCCGGGGCAGCTTTTTATTGACGGGAAATGGGTGGACGCCGCCGGAGGGAAAACATACTCCACAGTCAACCCGGCCACCGGAGACGTAATCACGCAAGTCGCGGATGGCGGTGAGGCTGACGTGGATACCGCTGTGATTGCCGCGCGGCGCGCTTTTGAGAGCGGGCCGTGGGCGCAGATGGCTGCGTCTGACCGCGCCCGAATCCTCTGGAAGATGGGCGATCTCGTTGATAAGTACAACGAAGACCTGGGAACGCTCGAAACTCTCGATAATGGCAAGCCCATTTTCGAGTCGCGCTACGTTGATATTCCCATGGTCGCCGAAGTATTCCGCTACTACGCGGGGTGGTGTACCAAGATTTGTGGCGAAACGGTTCCGGTAAAAGGGTCGTTCCTGCATTACACGCTGCGCGAACCTCTGGGCGTGGTCGCGGCGATTACCCCATGGAACTTTCCGTTGCTGCTCGCTTCGTGGAAAATGGCGCCTGCGCTGGCGGCCGGCA
>PKXT01000133.1 GCA_003133505.1 Acidobacteriota bacterium | reverse complement strand
AAGTACGCCAAGGAGCGCCAGTCTTTCGTCTCCGCGCGTTTGGCGCAGCTCCACGGACGGATGGCCAGCGTCTCCATGATGAGCCTGGGTAATCTGCCTCATGACCGTATCGCCTATGGCTCTCGCGTATGGCTTTTGGACCAGTCCAAGGGCGCTGAAATCGAATATAAGCTAGTCTCTTCCGAGGAAGCTGACGCGCCACGTGGTCTAATCTCTACCACGTCGCCTATCGGCCGCGCTTTGCTTGGGAAGGTCACTGGCGATGAAGTGCAGGTGCAGACTCCAGCGGGCCTCAAGATTTTTGAAATTGTTCGCCTGCTGACCATCTACGAAGATGAACTGGCTGACGTAACGAGTGACGCACCACGGCCTCAATAGCCGGCGTGATGCAAATAGATGACTAGCGGCGCTGATCTCGTTAAATTAACGCTGCAAAATGATGCTGCGAAACGAAGTGTTGGAAAATAACGCCTTGCAAAATGTGCCCACCAGTACCTTACGGGGACGCCTTGCCNNCCGCGCTCGCCATGATCATTGGCGGAATTTGCGATCTGCTGGATGGCCCGGTCGCCGCGCGCCAGCATCGCCTGACTCTTTTCGCTCACTTTCTGGATTCCGTCCTCGACCGTTATGCCGACTTGATTGTTTTCGTCGGTCTGCTGGTCTATTTCGCCCGCGTGAACCGCTTCCTCGACGCCATCGTAACCGGCGCGGCCATGGCGGGCGCGGTCCTTGCGAGTTATGCCCAGGCTCGAGCCGAATCGTTGATTCCCAGTTGCAATGTTGGCTTTTGGAGGAGGCCTGAGCGGGTCGTCTTGCTGATTGCTTGCGCGTTGTTCAGCCATGTGATGCTTGCGCTGTGGGTACTTGCCGTCGGCGCGAATATTACTGTCGTTCACCGCATCCTTTACACCTGGAAGCACACGCGGGAGAATTCCGGCGCCGGGTTGTCTTCGGCATTCTCCGCCGCATTGCGCCCTCCCATACCGGATGCCAGTGCTCCGCTCAGTCCCAGCGCTGGTTCCCGAGCCTGAATGACCAGCGCAGTGCTTCGGTCTCGTCCTTGACTCCTTCCTTCGTTCCATCCCTTATCGTTCACGGTGGTGCATGGAATATCCCTGCCGAAATCATCCCCGAATGTCGTGAAGGTTGTCGGCGCGCACTGGAAGCCGGCTGGCGCATTCTCACCTCCGCCGGCAGTTCTTTGGACGCCGTCGAGGCCGCCATCGTCGAGCTCGAAGACGCGCCTCCATTTGACGCGGGGTTTGGCTCGCACCTGAATCGCGACGGCCGCGTCCAGCTCGATGCCATCATCATGGATGGCCAGTCCCTTAAATCCGGTGCTGTCGCCGCCGTGGAGCGCATCCGCAACCCCATTCATCTCGCCCGCCGCGTAATGGCTGGTGAACACGCGATGTTAGTGGGAGCAGGCGCCGAGCAGTTCGCAGCCGAAGAGGGTCTGCCGCTGTGTTCACCCGAAGACTTAATTCTTGAACGCGAGCGTGCGGCTTGGCGCCGCTGCAGTGAGAGCGATCATCTCTCCGAATTTCATTTCGGGCATCAACACGGAACTGTGGGGGCTGTGGCTTTCGATACCTCCGGACGCATTGCCGCCGGCACATCCACCGGTGGCACGTGCTGCAAATTCCCCGGCCGCGTGGGTGATTCGCCTCTGATTGGCTGTGGATGCTACGCGGATGCTGAATCTGGTGGTATTTCCTGCACCGGGTGGGGCGAGGCCATCATGAAAATCGTGATGGCCAAGTCCGCCGCCGATTTATTGCATGCGGGGAAGTCCCCGCATGACGCCGCCGAAGCTAGCGTCGCTCTACTTGCCCGCCGCGCCCAGGGTACCGGAGGGCTCATTCTTCTTGATCGTGAAGGCCATCCCGGATTCGCCTTCAACACTCCGCACATGGTCTTCGGCTACGTCGCGCCAAAGGGCGAATTCGTCATTCAGCCCTGACTTTTCATTGCACAACTACGCTGGTCCTTCCAAGTGACTCCCGCCTCTCACAGGGCGACGAGGAATCTGCTTTTGCTTGGCACTTGTTTTCAGGAGATCGCGGCGCTTGTCCAGAGTCGCGCCGGATGGCGGATGAACGGATCACCCGCAACATCAGGGCCAAAACCGCGCGGGCTTTAGCCCCTGAGGTCACAGGCAAACATGACGGTGTCCCTTAGCTCGGAGCGCTCTGTTCGTCCGCTGACGGACCATAGATCGACGGTACAGGCACATCATTAAGCCGCAAATACACACTGAGCTGCCCGCGGTGATGGATGAGGTGATTCACGATCATCCCACGCAATACCCCCGCCTTCGGCTGGCTAAAAATCACTGTCTCGCCATTCCGCAACGCCCAGTTTTCCTTCATCACCTCATCCGTTGCACCAGCCAGCGCCTCGCGCATTTTCGCCACATTGGCATCGAACAACGCCACCAATTCCTTGCGATTATTGACTTTCGCCGGCTCGAAGTAGTTTCCCGCCCCCATATCGAGTTCCTTGGTCTGCAGCATCATCGGCAGCCAGCCTGGCATCTCCGCGATATGTGTGGTCAGCTGTTTCATGGTCATGGATTTCTCATGCGGCTTCCAATCCCATTTGTCTTCTGGCACCCGCTCGAGCATTCTCCTTGTGGTTTTTGCCTCGTGGTCAAATTCCATTACTAATGCGTGTGTTCCCATTGGTGTTCTCCTTTTCCGCGCTCGTCGTGCGCCCTCTTGGGCTTTTCAGTCGGCCGCGCTCCGGAATTTTCAGCCTATCCGGCCTTCACGTCTCCGTCAAGCTGCTGACTCTTCTTGAAGGCTGCGCGTCTCTGTGCTAGCATCCCCGTTTTCTACAGGCTGCCGTCATTAAGTGCTCCCGCTGTCGCTTCGGGCGTACGCAGTCTCTCCCAGGCGCTGGTGGTTTCTTTCTAAAAGGCACGCGCGCGGCCTCACGGGAGAGCCATGAAAATCTACAAGACCGAGGAAATTCGCAACGTTGGCATTGCCGGCCACGGTGATACCGGCAAAACCCAGCTGGTGTCATCGTTATTGCACACTGGGGGAATGACGCCCCGCTGGGGCAAAGTGACCGAAGGCACCACCGTCACCGATTGGGACGAGGAGGAAATCGCCCGCAAGATTTCCATTCAATCCGCTCTCGCCCCTTGGGCGTTCCGCGCTCTTGCGCATGGATGACGTAGAGTGTCGTTTTNNATATTGAATGGCCCACCACCGGCCGCGCCGACGGAGCGCCCCAGCCCGAAAAAATCAAAATCAACATTCTCGATACGCCCGGCTACAGCACTTTTATCAACGAAGCCAAAGCCAGCCTCATCGCCGCCGATGCGGCCCTGATTCTGGTGGACGCTTCCAGCGGCGTCCGGGTAATGACCGAGAAGGTTTGGGATTTTTGCACCGAATACGAGTTGCCCCGCGCCTTCGTCCTAAATTGGATGGATCGTGAACTCGCCAGCTTTGACCGCGCGATGACCTCCGTCCAGGAAGTTTTCGGCCGCGGCGCCATTCCCATCCAGCTTCCTATCGGCGAAGAAAAGCAATTTCGCGGCGTAATTGACCTGGTGGAAATGAAGGCTCTTCTATACATGCCCGATGGTGACGGCAAAGGCAAAGCCGAGGAAATTCCCGCGGACATGGCCGAGATCGCCAAGGCAGCCCACGAGCAATTGGTGGAGCTGGTTGCGGAAGGCGACGACGCCCTGATG
>PKXT01000027.1:249-2861 GCA_003133505.1 Acidobacteriota bacterium | reverse complement strand
AATCGTACTTGCGCGGGTCGAAAAACATTCCGTGAAATAATGCTTGCGCCGTGTCCACCGTAGGAGGATCGCCCGGACGCAGCTTGCGGTAAATTTCAATCAACGCTTCCTTGGAACTGCGGATCCCGTCCTTCTCCAGCGTTCGCACGATCACGCTGCCCACTGGATCGTGTTCTGGGAAGCACACATCCACTTCCGTAATGCCCGCCGCCGCCAAGGCGGTCCATGTTTCCGCGGACATTGCCTTGTTCGATTCCAGCAGCACTTCGCCGGTCTGGCGATTCACCAGTTCGCCCACCGCGATCGCCCCGTCGAGATCCGCGGTCGTCACTTCCACTTCATTGACGTGCGCCTTTCCCAACTCCTTGTATTGCGCATCCCCGATTCGGCGGTGCGCTCCAACCATCAATTCGTCAGTCTTCGGATTACGAATTTCCTTGGAAAGCTTGCGGGCCACCAGCCCTTCGGACACATTCCAGAAAAGCCGCCCGTCGCGAAGGTTCAGCCGCTCCACTTGGTAGAAATGCCGCAGAATCTCCTCATTGGACTTCATTCCCAGCGCGCGCAGGAAAATCGAGCCCAGAAACTTCCGCTTACGGTCAATCCGCACAAACAGCACGTTCTTCGTGTCGTGTTCGAATTCTACCCATGACCCGCGGTAAGGAATAATCTTGCCCAGAAAATACGTTCGGTTGTTGGCGCTCTCGAAAAACACTCCTGGCGAGCGGTGCAGCTGGCTGACGATCACTCGCTCCGTTCCGTTAATGATGAACGTGCCGTTATCTGTCATCAGGGGGATATCGCCGAAGAAGACTTCCTGCTCCTTGATGTCCCGCATGGTTTTCGCGCCCGTTTCCGGATCCTTGTTATAAATCGTCAGGCGCATGGTGACTTTCAGCGGCGCGGAATAAGTCATCCCGCGTTCCTGGCACTCAGTCATGTCATATTTCAGTTGCAGGGTGACTGGATCCCCGCATTTGTTGCAGAACGTGGGAGTATTTCGGTTCAACGTGCCGCAGCGTTTGCACACCACGTCGCCCGTCTGGTAGGGATTGGTTACTACTGACGCCCCGCAATTCCGGCAGGTGGCTCTCAGGTGGTGCAATCCCCGTAGGTAGCCGCACTTGCACTCCCAGTTTCCTATGGAGTAATCCACGAAATCGAGCTGCGAAAGCCCGCGAAAATCCTGAATCGGCAGCACAGATGTAAACACCGACTGCAAACCAGCATCATCCCGCTCGCTGGGCAGCAGATCCATCTGCAAGAACCGTTCGTAGGATTTTTTCTGAACCTCGATCAGGTTGGGGATTTGCACCGCCGACCGGATTCGGGCAAAATCCAGCCGCTCCCGTTCCCGCGCTGGACGATTTCCATTGCGCATACGTTTACCTCGCTATCAGGCTTGGCGCGCAGCCGACGCTGCTGGAGGGACACCAAGGCTTCCAGTCCTATTCAGACCGATTGAAGGTTAAACTTCTCTGGAACACGCGCGTAAGCGTTGTCCTCGCGCCCCGTTCGCCGCGGGGCTGCGCACTTACTTGATTTCTACTTTGGCTCCGGCGTCGGCGAACTTCTTCTGGATCGTGGCCGCCTCTTCCTTGTTCACGCCTTCCTTGACGGTCTTTGGCGCGCCATCCACCAGATCCTTGGCTTCCTTCAAGCCCAGGCTGGTCACTTCGCGCACCGCCTTAATCACGTTGATCTTGTTGCCTCCAACGTCCGTCAGCACCACCGTAAATTCGGTTTTTTCTTCCACTGGTGCAGCTCCAGCCGCTGCCGGTCCTGCTGCTGCCGGAGCTGCCGCCGCTGCGGAGACGCCGAACGCCTCTTCCATTTTTTTAACCAGATCAGACGCCTCAAGCAGCGTCAACCCCTTGATTTCCTCGAGTATTCCTTCCACCTTGCTGGCCATGACTGTTTCCTCTCCTTAAGAGCGTTAAGAAATTGGTTGCTGGCTTTCCGCCGCGCCGCCAAACTTTTCCTGTTTTGCCGCTTCGCTGATCACAACGGCTATGCTGCGCGGCAATGCCGCCAGTGTGGACGCCACGCGTTGCGCCGGCGCCTGTAGCAGAAACATCACCTTGCTCAGCAATTCCTCGCGCGATGGCAATTGCGCTAGTTGCTGAATTTCTTGGATGGAAATTACCCGCCCTTCCACCCAGCCGGCTTTGAACTTGAACGCGGGCACGTCCTTCGCGACCTTGGTGAGCACCTTCGCCAGGGCCACCGCATCTGCGGACGTGTACGCAATCGAATTGGGTCCCTGCAAGTTCTTCAGCAGAGCGTCCGCCGGCGTTTCCGAGCCGGCGCGCCCAGCCACGGTATTTTTCACAACCCGGTACTTCCCGCCCACGTTCTGTACTGCGCGGCGCAACGCTGTATCCTGCTCCACCGTGATGCCCNNCCCTGAAATGTGCTCAAAATGATTGTCGAAACTGTCGCCAGTTCCTCATGCAGCGCCTTGCCCTGTTCTACTTTTTCGCTCTTGTTTTTCATTTCGCCGTCCGCCTTTGCGGTTACGCCGCCGCCGTTGTTGCCGATTCGGTCTCGGCATGGTCAATCGGGATGCCCGGGCCCATCGTTGACGTCAACGTTACTTTGGAGATGTACTT
>PKXT01000027.1:0-223 GCA_003133505.1 Acidobacteriota bacterium | reverse complement strand
TTCACTTCCTGGACCGCCTTCGCCACTTCGAATGTCACCGTTCCTGTCTTCGGATTAGGCATCAATCCCCGCGGACCAAGCACTTTGCCCAGCCGTCCGGCGGCCCTCATCATGTCCGGTGTGGCAATCACCGCATCGTAATCCGTCCAGCCTTCCAGAATTTTCTGTACCATGTCATCGCCACCCACGAAATCGGCACCCGCTTCTTCGGCTTCCTTTTGCT
>PKXT01000305.1 GCA_003133505.1 Acidobacteriota bacterium | reverse complement strand
TCGAATTTCTCCTTCGCCATCTTCTTGCGCTCCTCAGTTACCTTTCTTCGCCAATTTCAATATCCGCAACAAAAAGTCTTTATCGAACCACGTGCCCGGTCGCCTTGGAAATCACTTCCTCGGCGACGTTGACCGGAGCCTGTTCGTAATGCGAAAAATGCATGCTGAAACTCCCCCGGCCCTGCGTGCGGCTGCGAATATCGGTGGCATAGCCAAACATCTCCGCAAGAGGCACTTCCGTGCGGATAATCTGGGCGCCCATGCGGGATTCCATTCCTTGAATCCGTCCGCGCCGCCCGTTCAAATCGCCAATTACATCGCCCATATATTCTTCGGGAACGACCACTTCCACCCGCATGATGGGTTCCAAAAGCTTGGGATTGCCGCGCCGGCATGCTTCCTTAAATCCCATCGAGCCTGCAATCTTGAAAGCCATTTCCGAACTGTCCACTTCGTGATAGCTGCCATCTTCCAGCACTACGGCCAGGTCAACCATTTCAAATCCAGCCAGCACGCCGTTTTCGGAGGCTTCGGTAATTCCGTCCTCAATGGGACGGATGTATTCCCGGGGAATCGCGCCACCCACCAGCTTGTCCACAAACAGCAGGCGGTGTTCCTTGTCAAAATGCCATTTGCCGCCCGAACCAGCCACACTCTTGGCCAGCACTTCCAACTCGTCGGTGGACATTTCGTGCATGTCCTCATGCCCAGCCATCGGCAGCGGATGCACTGAAAGCTTGACGTGTCCGTATTGGCCGCGACCGCCGGTTTGCCGGATGTAGCGCCCCTCGGCATTGGCTGCCTTGGTAATTGTCTCGCGATACGCGACCTGCGGCCGGCCCACTGTTGCCTGCACGTTAAACTCGCGCATCATACGGTCCACAATGATTTCCAAATGAAGTTCGCCCATTCCCGAAATAATCGTCTGGCCGGTATCGGGATCGGAATGGACGCGGAAAGTGGGATCTTCCTGTGCCAGCTTCGCCAATGCGGTGCCCAGTTTTTCCTGGTCCACCTTGGTCTTTGGCTCAATAGCCACCGAAATCACCGGGGCCGGAAATTCGATGGATTCGAGCACTACGGGCTTCTCTTCATCGCAAAGAGTGTCGCCGGTGGCAACATTCTTCAAGCCAACACATGCCGCAATGTCGCCCGCATCGATAAACTGAATTTCCTCGCGCTTGTTGGCGTGCATACGCATCAGCCGCCCAATGCGTTCCCTGCTCCGTTTGCTGGCGTTATATACGAAATCGCCCGATTTCAAGACGCCCGAATAGACTCGTATATACGTCAGATGACCAACATACGGATCCGACATAATCTTGAAAGCCAACGCTGCGAAGGGTTGATCGTCCGCAGGACGCCGCAGAATCGGATCATGCCCGTCTTCAGTGACGCCTTCCACGGGGGCCACGTCGGACGGCGCGGGGAGATAATCCACGATTGCGTCCAGCAACGGCTGCACGCCCTTGTTATGGAACGCGGAGCCAGCCAATACTGGCACCAGTTTCAGCGCCAAAGTCGAACGCCGTATTGACGCGCGCAATTCCGCAGGCTCCAACTTATGTTCGGCGAGGTATTTATCGAGCACGGCATCGTCATGTTCGGCGATATATTCGACAACTTTGTCGCGATGCTCACGATAGAATTCCGGACTCAACGCGGACGCGGTAACCGCCTTCTGCACTTCAGGGTTCTTGCTCAGGAAATCGGGGTCCCACAGGTTGGCAATCGGGAAAACTTCAAACTCAGAGCCCAATGTTTCACTCTTCCAAATAATGGCTTGTTCCTCGATAAAATCAATCACCCCAACAAAACTGTCTTCCCTGCCGATGGGAAACTGCAGAGGAACGGGATGCGCCGAAAGCCGCGTACGCATCGAACGCACCGCGTGATCAAAGTCCGCGCCGATGCGATCCATCTTGTTCACGAAGGCGATGCGCGGAACACGATATTTATCCGCCTGGCGCCAGACGGTTTCAGATTGCGGCTGCACGCCGGCAACCGCGTCGAAAATCGCCACCGCGCCATCCAGCACGCGCAAAGACCGCTCCACTTCCACGGTGAAATCCACGTGGCCGGGCGTATCAATAATATTGATTCGATAAAGCTTGCCGAAGCGTTTCCAGGAAGCAGTGGTCGCGGCGGAGGTAATCGTAATGCCGCGCTCTTTTTCCTGCACCATCCAGTCCATCACGGTGGTGCCGTCGTCCACGTCGCCCAGTTTGTAGGTCACCCCCGTATAGAAAAGGATGCGCTCCGTTGACGTGGTTTTCCCCGCGTCAATGTGCGCCATGATGCCGATATTACGCATCGTCTCGAGTTGGAAAGGGCGTGCCATGTTTATGCGTTGCGCTTACCAGCGGTAATGAGCAAAGGCCTTGTTGGCCTCCGCCATTCGGTGCACGTCCTCCTTCTTCTTAACCGCGCCACCACGTCCATTGGCCGCGTCCAAAATTTCATCCGCCAATTTCGCACGCATTGTTCGGCCGCTCCGGTCGCGCGCATACAAAATCAGCCAGTGAATTGCCAGGGACTGCTTGCGATTGGGGGTAACTTCCACGGGCACCTGATAGTTCGCCCCGCCCACCCGCCGAGTCTTCACTTCCAGCACCGGCTTGCAGTTCTCCACGGCTTTCTTAAAAACTTTGAATGCATCATCGTTGGCTTTTTCTCCAACCTGAGTCAGAGCGCCATAAAAAATTGATTGCGCGGTTGCGCGCTTGCCGTCATACATCATGCAATTGATAAACTTCTGCACCAGATCGCTGCCGTACACGGCATCCGAAACAACGCTGCGATGAAGAATTATTCCCTTGCGAGGCATCTGTGCCCTCTCCTACTTCGCGGCCTTCGGCCGCTTGGCGCCATATTTCGAGCGCCCTTGTTTTCGATTTTCAACGCCAGCAGCGTCGAGAGTTCCGCGAACCACGTGGTAGCGCACTCCCGGCAAGTCCTTCACACGGCCGCCGCGCACAAGCACGATGGAGTGCTCCTGCAAATTGTGGCCAATACCGGGGATATACGTAGTCACTTCCGATGCGTTGGTCAGGCGCGCCCGAGCCACTTTCCGCAATGCCGAATTGGGCTTCTTGGGCGTCTGGGTGTACACGCGGACGCACACTCCACGCTTTTCGGGACAGCTATCGAGCGCGGGCGATTTTGTCTTGGTCCGGATCTGCTCCCGGCCTTGGCGCACGAGTTGTCCAAACGTTGGCACGACATATCCCCCAGCATCCGTCTCAAACGGACGCAAAATCATAGCGGCACGCAAAAGCGGCCGTCGAGCGACAGCTTTAACGAACAGAACGAGCCTTAGCTCCGAAGGAAACTGCAGGAGACTCCGAATGGACACCACTCGCTCTCGCGAGCAGAATTTCCCCAGTCCAAACGGAGAAAAATAACGGCTTTGCGGGGCTGGCGCCCCATTTCGGCCG
>PKXT01000020.1 GCA_003133505.1 Acidobacteriota bacterium | reverse complement strand
ACTTATTCAGAGTCTCCCTAAGGAGCTTGAGCAGTATGGCGCTGTCCGTGCTATGAGAGCGGCTACTCCATTGCTTGGTGCAATGCACACTTGAAAATGGTTAAGTGTTTATCCTCCCAGGCCAATCACAACAATTAAACAATTTGCAAATGGATTGGAGGGACTATGGGGTGGGCTTGCTGCGTGGCACACATGTACTAGACTCCGGACACCTACGGAAATGCCATTGGTACTGTGTGGTTAAGTAAGAATTGACTTTTCCATGACGAGCCTCCCATCGAATAAATACGTGTTGCCGAAGGCCAATGGAGGTGGCAGACTGGGGCCCAGCAACAGAATTATCTAGGCTGTCTCCGTGATTCGTTTTCAAGCGGGGAGTTTTTNNGCCATCGTATTTAGTGGTGGTCTTGAAAAGCTCGTAGCGCCCATCGGCGGCGAACATGCGCACGCGATCGCTCAACGACTGCATTTCCGCTTGAGACAGAGGATGGAACCCCCGCGCAACAGCGAGGTTCTGTTCGAGCACGTCAACTGAATCCATGCCGCTGATGGTGGTTACGACAGGCAAACTCATCGCATAACTTAGGCCTTCCTGCGGAGAGAGCGCTCCATGGCACACCATTTCGCCGCTGCCGCCCAGACTCTTCATTCCGAGGGCTGCCATGCCCCGGCGATTGACCTCGGGCAGTACCTGAGTCTGAAAGCTGCGAAACGAAGCATCGAAACAATTGAGCGGCATTTGCACGGAGTCAAAAGGAAAGTCATGTGCCAGCATTTTCAGATGAATCTNNACCCTGCTGTTTGGCTTCCAGAAGGGCATCGGCTGCGCCGCCAGGGGCGAAAATCAATTCGGGATCGTTGTAATACACCACCTCATGAATCTGCCATAAATCCAGATAATCGGTTTGCAGCCGCCTCAGGGATTCGTCCAGTTGACGCATGGCCACGTCCTTGCCGCGGCCGTGGGTACAAACCTTGGTCATCACAAACGCCTGATCGCGCTTCCCTTTCAGGGCTGTTCCCAGCCGGACTTCGCTTTCGCCATCGTGATATTCCCAGCAGTTATCGAAAAAGTTGATTCCGGCATCGAGGGCTCGCCCAACCACCTCTGTTGCCTCATTCTGATCCTTCGTGGATCCCAGATGATAGCCGCCAACCCCAAGCGCGGAAACCTGCACGCCCGTGTTTCCGAAGGGCCGCTTTGGAACCGCGTCCCGCCCTGCCGTCTGTGCCGCAATCGCAGGATAGCGGGGCACCATTACCGCCGCCGTGGCGGCGGCAACTGTCCTGACAAAATTTCGACGGCTGACACTGTTTTCCTCGTTCACGAAATCCTCCGGATAATTGGGACTAAGGCTTGATTTCCGAGGTGTCGGGAAACGGATGCCCGGTATTGACGGTCGCGTCCATCATCTCTCGAACCTCTTCAGATTCCATATCGAGGGGGAAACCGTGGGCCATGCGCGCCTCGGGATTGTCGTACTTGATCGAAACCTTGTAGAGCTCGAACCGGGCATCGCCGGCCATCGGCCGAGTGCGGTCACGCAATGCCTGCATTTCCGCCGGACTCATTGGCTGAAAGCCCTGGGCAATTTTCAGATTCTGATGGAGAACGTCGAGCTTATCCATGCCTGTAATCGTTGTCGCGACTGGCAGACTCATGGCATAGCGGAGTGCCTCTTCGGCGGTGACCACACCATTCGTTATCGGTTCGCCATGCCCGCTCAATGGTTTCATCCCCAGTGGAGCAATACCCCGCTGTTGGAGTACGGGCAGCACCTGAGTCTCAAAACTGTGAAAATTCGCATCAAAACAATTGAGCGGCATCTGGACCGAATCGAACGGAAAACCCGTCTCAAGCATCTGCAAATGCATTCCGGGATCCTTGTGGCCGGTAAACCCGACAAAGCGAACCTTTCCCTGCTCTTTCGCCTTGCGAAGCGCTTCCGCCGCTCCATGAGGCCGAATAAATAAGGCGGGATCGTTTTCAAAAGACACGCCATGGATTTGCCACAGGTCGAGATGGTCGGTTTGCAGGCGCAGCAATGACTCTTCGAGCATTTGCATTCCCAATGACGCATCGCGGCCATGGGTGCAGACTTTGGTCATTAGAAAAACCTTGTCGCGACGGCCTTTCAGGCCTTTGCCCAACCACAATTCCGATTTCCCGCGATGGTATTCCCAGCAGTTGTCGAAAAACGTGACGCCGTTATCAACTGCTTCATGCACAATGCGCATGGCCGTCTGTTCGTCCTCGGCATCGCCCAAATGATGGCCGCCAAGTCCCAGCGCGGAAATATAAACATCGTGACGGCCAAACTTGCGCATTGGTATCGCGTCTGATGCCGCGGGCGAGATCCCGGCGGTATGTTGGGGCGGGATCGTACTGCTGGGATTTTCCTGTTGGGGAGAGAGCATGCTATTTGGATGCCGGGGGAATACCCACGGAGTCACTCACAATTGTTAATGGCTCGACGGTTTTTCTTCCCCTCGGACCGGTGGCTGCGGAAAATGTCATAACAAATTGAGCGCTGAACGATTCTCGCGCTTGACCTGCAGGATGGTGCATTCGCGAGAGTCTTTTTCCGGCCGCCAGCGAAGAAATTTCGTACCATGACGAAAACGGCCACCAGTGAAGTGATCGAATTGAACTTCGGCGACGAGCAAAGGTTTTAAGGGCTGCCATTCCAACGAATGTTTGGTGCTCCACCGGCTCAAGCCACCCGGCGCTTTCCCGGTAAAACCGGGACGCTGAATCAACTTTTTTAGCCGGTCCGTAAGGCTTTGGCGTTCGTCCGCATGAATCGAGGAAGTGAATCCCACATGGTCCAAAAGCCCTTTTTCATCGTATAAACCAAGAAGAAGCGAGCCAACGAGCTGCTTTTTCTCCAGATATCTAAATCCGCCAACCGCACAATCGGCGGAGCGCAGCTTTTTAATCTTCCGCATACCGGTACGTTCGCCAGTTTTATAAGGCAAATCGTCACGTTTGGCCATGATTCCGTCCAGACCCACACCCATGTGAAACCACTTTCGCGCGACGGTGACATCGCTGGTGACCGGTGAGAGGCGGACCATGCCATTGTCTGAAAGATATTTCCGCGCGAATTTATCGAGCGCCTCACGACGCACCCTAAGGGGAAGTTCGACGAGCGATTTACCTTTTTCACTTACGAGTAGATCAAAAACGATAAAGACACACGGGGTTCCGGTGCTCAGCTTGAGTACCCGGCTGGGCGCGGGATGAATTCTCATGAGCAGATGGTCGAACGATAAGCGGCCCTCCACAGGAATAACGATTTCACCATCAATTACGAATCTTGCTGGTGCGAGAGCGGTCAGCGCGCTGACAAGCTCAGGGAAATATCGTGTGAGAGGCTTGCCGGATTTGGATTGGAGATCAATGCGCGCGCCGTCTCGGAATGCCAGACAGCGAAAGCCATCCCATTTAGGCTCGAATTGCCATTCGGGGCCAAAGGGCAGATCCGAGGCGGGCAGCNNTTGGCTGATAGTTTCGAGTGAGAGGCAGTGTCATAACAGCTTTTTCAAGCTTGTGCGACCGCGTGGCGACAGCAGTGGCTTCCAGAGATCACCCAATTTTGCCAGACGGCTCAGCATCGTCGACATGGTGAAATCCTCCATGCGGATTCCGCGCTCAACTTCTTTCCAAGTGACCGGTGCGGATACGGTGGCAGCGGGCTTGGGCCTAACAGAATAGACGGATGCCAGGGTCCGATTCCATGCGTTTTGATTGTAATCAACCAGTACGCGGGCCGCCGGACG
>PKXT01000090.1 GCA_003133505.1 Acidobacteriota bacterium | reverse complement strand
CCCCAAGTGGCACGCTAACGACCCTGCACAGCTTCACTGGAGGCACGGACGGCGCCAGCCCCTACGCGGGGCTGGTCCAGGACACCAATGGGACGTTCTATGGGACAACATATGAGGGCGGGGCCAATGGGTCCTGCGACGTTACCGGTGGCTGTGGCACGGTCTTCANNACCAGCGTCACATTTAACGGCACCGCAGCAACTTTCACCGTGGTTTCCGCCTCCGAAATCACGACCACCGTGCCAAACGGCGCAACAACGGGCACAGTCCAAGTGGTAACGCCGGGCGGCACGCTTTCAAGCAATGTGCCCTTCACGGTTACACCGTAGAGTCGAACAGCCTCGCGGAGCACCGCAGATTTTGAGCCTGAGAGGACATTACTTGAAGAATCTAGCCTTCCTCGCGATGCTGTGCTGCGCAACGCTTTCCTTTGGACAGGAGCACAAGACTCGCGTCTCCCTCACAGCCAGCTCCAACGTTGCGAGTGCCGCCATTCAGAGAGAGTTCGATTCGAGATGCGCGGAGGTCGTCATCACAGTGGACCAGTCGAAGGCCAGCTACTTCCTTGAAGCCATCAACACGGGTGCCGGAAAAGCACGAGCACCCTACAAGTTCAGCCTGTTCGATTCGGCGGGCGACCACACCTTCGCGACAGAAACGACGGGCTTGGGCAACGCGGTAAAAGACGTATGCAAGTTTATTCAGAGCAAAGAGCTGAAATAGACCAAACCATGAGAAACACTCTGCCCGCATTTCTGTCGCCCCTAGCCCTTGCCGTTCTCTCGTGCACCATCCTTTGGCCGCACTCGATCCCCGCCAAAGACAACAAGCAAGCTCCACCCCCAGCGCCGCTCCCAGCACAGGTTGTAAGAGCAAAGAAAATATTCTTATCCAACGGCGGCGGGAGCAACCTTGCCTACGATGAATTTTACTCAAAGATGAAAAAATGGGGCAGATATGAAATCGCTGGCTCCCCCGACGAGGCGGAGTTGATTGTGGAGCTCTCGTATAGGGTGGTTGACGAAGGTACCCGAGTCTGGAGCTCAACCAACACCTACAACAATACAACGCAGGTTCATAGCAGACAGGTCGTAGACCCTCAACTCGTGCTCACCATTTACGATGCAAAGACCAAAACTTCACTTTGGTCTGAAACTGACCACAGAAGGTTGGCGATCAGAGAGAAAAACCGGGAGAAAGAGACCGTCATCTCCGCCGACAGGCTTGTGGACGATCTAAAAACGAGAGTCAATATCCCACAGTAACGCGCCCCCCGCCTAGCGCCCCCATCCGATCTGCCCCGGCCGGAAACGTCTCCGAGGTATCCGAGGAGCAGGAAGAACTGGTGAGAAGTGCGGCGTAAAGCGGGCGCTCGCCCAAGTCTGCTCATGCTCCCCATCCACTTCGCATCAACGGGGTCGCTGAAAACGTACGGATACCACAATAGCGGGCGCTCCTGCCGGTTCAGCCCGCAAAGCGAGTCCACCAGCCGCGCAAGACTCCCTCGCGAACGAACCACCAGCGCGCCGCCCCCGCCTGCGGTCAGTGCCTAGCCATAGCGGGCTCGCCGCAGCGCCCGACAGCGGTAAGTGGCGAGTTAGCGGCCCGAGCGGACATTGTTCCAAAAACCCCCTGTTTCCTGCTCCTGTAACTCTTTGAAAACGCGTGCCAGCAGAGGGCGGTTTGCGATGTCCCAAAAACATATGATTTTAGCGCATTGCCACTTGGCCGCTTCTGGCGAATGATTGCCGCCCAACACGGGCGTTGCGTCGCCACTCTTCTTCAAGAATGTGGCGGCAGAACGCCGACGTTTGCAGCCCGGATCACCCCACAGCCCCACTCGCGGTTCGGCATTGACATGGCCGAGCCCCAGCAGTAGTCTCGGGGCACACCTACGATCAGAGCCAGAAGCCGCACCGCGGCAAACGAGGAGAAAACGTGAGCAGATTCAATTCGGGCATGAAGGCGTGCGGTGCCTTTCTGTTATGGGCAACGGCGGCGATTGCCCTGCCTTCGCAGACCTTCACCACACTGCACAGCTTTGATAACACCGACGGCACCAACCCCTTTGCAGGACTTGTGCAGGCCACCAATGGGAACTTCTACGGGACAACAACGGAGGGCGGGGCCAACGGCGATGGCACGGTCTTCAAAATGACCCCGAGCGGCACGCTTACCACACTGCACAGCTTCGGCGGCGCGGACGGCGGCTGCCCCGAAGCGGGGCTGGTCCAGGCCACCGATGGGAACTTGTACGGGACAACGTTCCTTGGCGGGGCCAACGGCTTTGGCACGGTCTTTAAAATCACACAATCTGGCACGTTGACGACGTTGCACAGCTTCGACTACACGGACGGCTACCTGTCCGAAGCGGGGCTGGTCCAGGCCACCGATGGGAACTTGTACGGGACAACGGAAGGGGGCGGGGCCAACGGTTTTGGCACGGTCTTTAAAATCACACCCAGTGGGACGCTGACGACGCTGCACAGCTTCGGCGGCACGGACGGCAGCTGCCCCGAAGCGGGGCTGGTCCGGGCCACCGATGGAAACTTCTACGGGTCAACAACAGAGGGCGGGGCCAACGGCTCCTGCAACAACACTTTGGATGGCTGTGGGACGGTGTTCAAGATTACCCCAAGCGGCATGCTGACGACACTGCACAGCTTTGACTTCACGGACGGCGCCGCCCCATTCGGGACGCTGGTACAGGCCGGAAATGGCAACTTGTACGGTACAACACAGGTTGGCGGGGCCAACAACAACTGTGGTTATGGCTGTGGCACGGTCTTCAAAATCACCCTAAGTGGCACGCTGACGATGTTACACAGCTTCGATGGGACGGATGGGGCCTACCCCAACGGGCTGGTGCAGGCCACCGATGGGGACTTCTACGGGACAACGGAGGCAGGCGGGGCCAACGGCCAAGGCTCCGTCTTTAAAATCACCCCAAGTGGCATTCTAACGAGGCTGTACACCTTCTGCTCCCAAAGCGGTTGTCCAGACGGCGAGTATCCGGTGGATGAGCTCGCCCAGGCCAGCAACGGGAACCTGTACGGGACTGCGTACTATGGCGGGGCCAACATCAACAGCTCCTGCCCATATGGTTGTGGCACGGTCTTCAGCCTGTCGGTAGGTCTGGGCCCGTTTGTGGAAACACTGCCGACCTCCCGCATGGTGGGCGCGGCCGTCAAGATCTTGGGGACCAATCTGACGGGCGCGACCAGCGTCACCTTCAACGGCACCGCGGCTACGTTCACCGTCATTTCTAAATCCTTGATCACCACCTCTGTCCCCGCCGGTGCCACCACCGGCACGGTCCAAGTGGTGACGCCCGACGGCACGCTTTCAAGCAACGTGCCCTTCCGGGTGACACCGTAGAGCTGGCTGTCCGAGTCAAACACGAAGTTGCTGTGCGCCACCTAGCCAGGCGTGGCGAAGCCTGACACACCTCTGGCGCTGTCAACGACTACCGAATAGGCCACGCTTGCCTTGACTCCTCCGCGCCCATCACGGTACAGGTGTGTCCCGGAGGTTACCAATGGCCCGTCCAGCATCGCAGGGGCAAGTATTGTCAGTATTTCGCACGGCCCTCTATGCGCGCGTTTCCACCGTCCACAATGGCCAGGACCCGGAGATGCAGCTTCGGGAACTGCGCGAATACTGCCAACGGCGCGATTGGCAAATCACACGCGAGTACGTTGACGTGGGAATCTCCGGCGCGAAGGAGAAGCGGCCTGAATTGGATCGGCTCCTAACGGACGCGCACAGCCGGCGATTCGACGCAGTCGTGGTTTGGCGCTTTGACCGCTTCGCACGCTCGGTTTCCCACCTGCTGCGCGCCCTGGAAACGTTTCGAGCGCTTGGCATTGAGTTCGTTTCGTTATGCGAGCAAGTGGATACCAGCACACCCACGGGAAAAATGGTTTTTACGGTCCTGGGTGCGGTTGCCGAGCTGGAGCGCAGCCTGATCGCCGAGCGCGTAAAGGCTGGCCTTCGTAATGCCCGGGCAAAGGGAACTCGCCTCGGACGCCCGAAAGCCACCGTGGATGCCGCGACGGTTGCCGACCTGCGGCGCACGGGCGCCTCGTGGGCAACGATTTGCGCCGAGTTGGGCCTTAGCAAGGGAACGGCCCACCGCGCGCTTTGGGCGCTGCCCAAAAACCCCTCCTTGCCCACAATCCCTATTTCATAGCCTCGCGAATCCCTAGCAATTCGCTTGCCCAAAACTGCGCTTCAGGCCGCCTCAAAATCAGGTGATTTTGATCCACTGGCGGCAGAGCAGCACTGCCGAAGATGATCGACGCATGAATCGATCACCGCCTGCAGAAGCGGTTGGTGAAGACGGGCGGGCGGCTCGTGAAACACGCGCGGTGTTACTGGTTGTTGCTGGCCGAGAGCCACCTGACGCGGCGACTGTTTGCAGCCATGCTGGGCAAGATCACGTTGCTACCGCTACGGACGGGATAGCGACCGGTGGCCAAGTCAGCCGCGCGGAATCTGTCTACAGCGATTGGGAATAAGGAGAAGTGTCGCAAAAGTGGGCTGCAAATGGCGCAATTTCGGCTGCGCTGGTTCGGAATCTCGTACCGTAGGCGGCGATCCGGACAAAGATTGCTTTCTATTGACACGAACAGAGGTTAGGGGGGAGAATCACAGACGTTCTTGGGGTCAAAAAGGAAATCCCTGATGAGTAATCTCGCTAATCAGGTCGAATGCTTGTGCGACAGGAAAGGACAAGATGAGCATTTCTAATTGGATTCGATCCTGTGCGCGGGGCGCATTAGGTCTGGCCATGTTGGTGGGATACGCCCATGCGCAGGAGACCAAATCCATCCCGGCGAGCAAGAAACCCAACATCGTCTTCATCCTCACTGACAACCTCGGCTATGGGGAGTTGGGCGTATACGGTGGCGGCATCCTACGTGGCGCGCCGACGCCGCGCATTGATCAGCTCGCCAGCGAGGGCATGCGGTTGCTCAACTTCAACGTCGAGGCGCAGTGCACGCCCTCTCGCTCAGCGCTAATGACGGGCCGCTTCTCCATTCGCTCCGGCACGTACGAAGTCCCGATCGGCGTCGCCACGGAGGGGTTGACAACGTGGGAGATCACCATCGCGCAGTTGTTGTCGGCGCAAGGCTACGCTACCGGCATGTGGGGCAAATGGCATCTCGGCAGCACCGAGGAGCGTCTTCCCACGAATCGGGGATTCGATGAGTGGTATGGCATTCCGCGCACCTACGACGAGGCCATGTGGCCGTCATTGAACGAGACGAATAGCATGTGGCCGTCGGTGGGCAACAAGCAGGGTTGGAATGCGAATATCGCCCCTCCCGAGGTCATTTACGAAGCACGCAAAGGTGAGAAGGCACGGCAGATCGCGACACTAGACTTGAACAACCGCCGAACCATGGAAGCCGAGATCACAAGCCGGGCTGTGGAGTTCATCAAGCGCAATGCGAGCGCGGGCAAGCCTTTCTATGCCTACGTTTCGTCTTCGATGGTCCATATGCCCGTGCTCCCAAATCCGGAGTTTGCGGGCAAGACCGGCAACGGCGATTGGGCCGATTGCCTGGCAGAGATGGACTACCGCACCGGACAAATTCTCGATGCCATCAAGGAAGCTGGCATAGAAGACAACACGGTGGTCATCTTCACCAGCGACAATGGCCCGGAGGCGACCGACCCCTGGCAGGGAGACAGCGGGCCCTGGCGCGGCACGTATTTCACGGCGATGGAAGCTTCACTACGCGCCCCCTTCATCATCCGCTGGCCGGGCAAAGTGCCGGCGGGCCGCGTCAACAACGAAATTGTTCACATCGTGGACATGTTCCCGACCCTTGCGCGCGTAGGGGGTGCGGAAGTCCCGAAGGACCGCCCGATTGACGGCGTTGACCAATTGGATTTCTTCCTTGGCAAACAGGAAAACTCCAACCGTGATGGATTCCCCGCCTACGTGGCCGACCGGTTGTCCGCCGTCAAGTGGCGTAATTGGAAGGTTCACTTGATCTGGCAGGAAAACATGTACGACCCGCCGTTGAGACTTCCGCTGCCGAAGATCATCAATCTCCTCACCGACCTGAAGGAGGAGCGCGACGTAGCCGCCACAAATACCTGGGTTGCCGTCCCGGTGATGAAGATCGTTACTGATTTCCTGGGCAGCCTGCAAAAATACCCGCCGATCAAAGTCGGCACGCCGGACCCGTACGTTCCGCCGAAATAGGCCGACGTGAGCCGCGGCAAGTATCCGAAGATGCTCACTCGGCCACCATCACCAAGCCACGAGGATTAAGCAACAAGAGGAGCCAAACAGTGCG
>PKXT01000295.1 GCA_003133505.1 Acidobacteriota bacterium | reverse complement strand
CGGCTGGGATAGAGCGCGGTCATGCCGCCAATCGCCAGCATCCCATGCTTATGGCAGATCTCCGGGAGAAGCGTGCGAAGGTTTTGAAAAAACGGCACATCGTGCGGAATTGTGTTGCGGTCGGGCAGCACCCACTTCGGATCCTGCAGATTGAAATGGATCAAGCTGGCCATGTAATCCCAACGGCCGAGATTCAGGCCAAGCAGGTGTTCGCGCAAATTCCACGCAAACTCCTCCATTTGGTAGGCCAGCGGGTGTGACTCCACCAGGGCCATGCACTTTATGAAATCCGTAGGCCAGCCGTAGGCGCGGGCGATAGCGCAAAAAAGATCGCGCCACCAAAGAGCTTCGTCTGCGGACTCCGATTTCGGAATGTAGAAGGTGAGCGGATGCTTCAGCCGCGCCGGATCAATCCGTGAAGCAACCAGTGCGACATCGAAAAGCGAAGCAGGCAGGCTCTCGTTCGACAGCACGCCGGCTTGGTGAAGATGCAGGCCGCGCGGCCGAATAAAAATCGCCGTGGTACTTTTATTAATGCCTACCACGCGGTCGCGTTTGCGATCCGCGTAGGAAAGTTCGCCATGCAGCGCGGAAGCAATATTTGCAATGCCCCGCGCCAGGCAATCCCATGTGTTGGCCATGGAGTCTTCCAGGTCCAACATCACCCCTGGCGCCCCGGAATTCAGCATCTTTACCACCAGCTCGGCGTCGTCGGCTGGCCCGGTCATTTGATTGCGCTGATCCTGGCACCACGTGGGCAATTCAATGTGCCAGTCCTGCTGTGTGGCTGGCGATGGCGGCAAGTAGTCGGGAAGATGCCCTTCGTGGGCCGCATGTAAGGCCCTCTGGCGGCGGGCGATTAAATCGCGCTGCCAGGGTGTGAAGACACGGTGAAGGGCCCCCAGCAGAGCGCCGAAGCCGGCCGGCAAATCGCGCAAGGCATTGAAATCCGGCGGTGTAGAATTAACCGGCAACAGATTTTTCGCGACGGCACGTCCATGCGCATCGTGAAGAGCGGAATGTCGTGCAAAAACGGCCGGACTAATATGAAATCCCTGCGCCATCGTTCCCCAGACGGAATTTTGGGGCTTCCGTAAACCCTACTTCGGACTGGACCGTGCCCCTAGCTGGTGCTTTGCATTATGGAACAGACTTATATATATGCAAGCACTGTTTCGAAAATTCTGGCGAGGCGCTTATGTCCAAAGCGGGTATTGAGTTACACCAGCGGAAGTGTCAGGTACTCGCGGTCTTGGCTCGTAGCGCGTTAAATAACGCAGCCATTTTGTTCAACGGGATTTGTTCAGNNATGTCGGGGGAATTTGTGTGACGGCAAGAGCCTCCGCAATGGCGGCATCAGGGCCGATGCTTCGGAGATTGTTCCGCAGATTCTTGCGTTTGTGAGCAAAACAGGTTTTCACCAGCGCAAAAAATGCTGGCACGTCCGCACCGGAGATACCCAGTTGTTCGCCCTCACCAGGCAAGGTAAGCCGAATAAGCGCCGAACTAACCTTGGGAGGCGGTTCAAACGCGTCCGAAGGAATTCGCAATAATATTTCGGGGCGCGTATGGAATTGGCAGAAAGCCGACAGGTATCCATAGGCGCGGCTGCCCGGGCTGGCTGCAATGCGCTCGGCCACTTCCCACTGGATGACGATGTGTATGTCGCGAATGTGCGCGCGGAAATTTTCCAGTAGATGATGGAGGATTGGCGACGTAATGTAATACGGCAGATTNNCCGCCAGTGAGGCCAGATCCGACGATAAAACGTCGGCGTGAACCACTTCTACTTCGGGGATTTTTCTGGCTCTCAGCTTTGCCGCGAGGTGCTCATCTGTCTCAATGGCAATCACGCGGCTGTCCCCGCGCGCCCCGCCTCCGGCCCCAATCGCCGCAAGTTGCTCGGTCATTTCGCCGTGGCCCGCGCCGATTTCGATCCAAGGGATATTCACATTGTCATTCGCCAGTGGTGCTGGATTTATAACGCCCTGAGCGCTGCCGTCTATAGCTGCGTTTTCGAAATTAATGCTGCGATTATTCTTGGCCGCATAGGCGATCGCGCCAAGCTCTTGGATCACGCGATCGCGCCATTCGTCGCTCGCCAGAAAATGCTGTCCCAGAGGCTGCCGGGCCATGCCGCCAGTGTACACTTGACGTTCCACCGCCTCGAAATATGGCCCGGCGCGTTTTTCGGTTTGCTTGGCCCGGCATCATTCGCGCTGTAGAATGCGGTAGAATATGAGTGCGTGCCCGCTCAATGCGCTGCACTATTCCCCGCGCGCCTGTAGCTCAGCTGGATNNGGATAGAGCGCTGGTCTCCGGATGCGGCGCTCATTAGTCGGGCTCCTGTGTTTTCAGCGAGTTACGGCGGCATTAGTAAGGTAAAATGGCATCATTCGGGCGCAGTCGGCAGCAGTTTGGGCAAAGAAATGGGCAATGATTTCTGACAGCGTTTTTTCCTAAATAATCCCACCAATTCTGCTTCGCCTTCGCGCCCGTCAGGCCCTCGGCTACGCCACTCCCGCCGAGTTACTTCAGCGGTTCAGCAATCCCANNCTAATCATGTGGACGAATACAGCCACTCCTGTTCTGTCCGTTTCGGGTGTACGCTATTGGTCGGAAGGTCAAAACGGAAATTCGGGCCAAGTCCTTCCAAGAGGAGAATCATCGACAGTGGCCAAATTAACTACTGCTGCGAGAAAAAAACTTCCGANNGTTAAGCGAAAATTTCCAAAAATAAAAATAACGAAGAAGAAATAATAATCCGACCCAACGCCCCCCCATGGTAGTGCCTGGCGCGCCCTGCCTAGTGGTTTCATACCACATGCGGAGGTGCGCGACCGCGGCGGCCAACCCCTTGCCCCCGCATCCATTTTCGACCCGGAATCTTGCAAATCTGTGACCGCTCTGCGGCCCCCCTCCCCTTGCAAATCCGTTACCGCCAATACGGGCCATGCTATAGACTCCGGATGCCCCGCGCGACCCAAGAAGCAGTCGCGAAGCCCAATCGCCATCAAGCCGCCCGAGCGCTGCCCGTCATGCGACAGCCGGAGAGTTGCGCCGAAGGGAANNAAGGGAAGCCGCGCCAAGAAGCTCGAAACGATCCGACTGTATCGCTGCGGGTCGTGCCGCCGCACTTTCACGCCCGGCCCGCGTGCTCTGCGCAACAAGACATATCCCCTCCATGAAATCCTTGATGCGCTTTCCACATACAATCGCGGCTTCTCGCTCGATGAAACCAGCCGCCGTCTGTCCTCACGTCGCGGCCACACCGTCAATCCAGCAACGATCTCGCGCTGGCTTGCCGTGCATCCCCGCTTCATGACATACCGCAGGCTGCGTGAGCGGCAGATAAACCAGATCAATGTCAACAGACAGTCGCGGCAGGTCGCGTACAAACAGGTTGACGGCCGTGCCGCCCTTGAGGGCAAAGCAGGATTCTTTGGCTATGATCGGTAGCAAACGCACCAGTAGCCTCACCTGCCTGTAATAAAGACTGCCTTTATTCATACGTACCCTCCGAAGCGGCGCGCGGCACTGTTATCAGGTATTTGGGGTCAAGCTTCCCCCGATTGGCGATCACGCGCTTGCCGGAACCTAACGCCCCACTTCCCATACTGAACTTCCCCAAATCTATTTTTTCAGCCAGGGGCCTTTATTTTTCTCCGCCAGCCACAGAAACAGCCTCTTGACCTTGACGTTGGTGCAGCATCCAGAAGCTCGACCCAATTGGGTTTTTTCTCGAAGCCATTGTTGGCAGCGAGCCTCGGTAGGCCCTTTCAAACCATATCCATATACCCCGGCCTCATCTCGAATCGCAGCCCCGGCCAACGCTCGTGCATGTGCAGAAGCGCGCGATCCAGGGCGACCGGTCTTCGGAGAGGAAGCGGAACACGGCAGGGAGCGGATCGCCACCGAGGCCTTTTGTATCCAAGTCGGCCCAGGAACTCCCGAAAAGGAATAATGTTCTCGCGCGATTTTTGCTTTTTCGAGAGCTTCCATGCAAATCTTGCGGCCTTCGACAGGGTATGACCATCCATGGATATCTTCGGCTAAGGTTCAGGCTTTATTGAGAAGGGCTCCCATCTGAGGATCGCATTTCTGGCATTTTTCGACAGTGATCAATGGATTTCGACGGCCAGTCGTGATATTGTAGTTTTCGACAACATTCTAACTATTATGGTTGTTTTCGACTAAAGAAAAAGGATTTCGACCGATGAGATTTGCAAAAGCCCCTATTGCCATCTTCCAGGAGAAGACGGTCCCCGACGGTGGCAGACTAGCCGGATGGGCGGCGCTCGTGCACGAGCTCGCCATTCCAGCGCCGATTCGGCGACCGAGTTGTATCTCTGAGCAACACGTTCGGGGTAGCCACCGAGAAGAGGGGGCTTGGACCGTCTTTGATAAACGCTACTGGCCCGGCGAAACCTTTGCCGATCACTTGGCCTTTGCGCTCCGTCATGAAAACATCGATCTCCTGATCCTAAAGCGCGTCTTCGAGGCGGTACCGGCGGCGGAGGTCCAAGCCATCGTCCGGGCCGCGCCCACGGGCATTCCGGCGAGGCGCGCGTGGTATCTCTACGAAACTCTTACTGATCGCACGCTGGCTGTGGACGACGCGCCAAACGCTGCGGCTATCGATGTTCTTGACCCGGAGACGTATTTCACAGGCAAGCCGCGCCTCTCGAAACGGCATCGCGTGCGCGACAATCTATTGGGCACCGGCCGGTTCTGCCCGATCATCCGGCGCACCAAAGCGCTCACGGAATTCATGGCACGCGACCTCGCCGCCAAGGCACGGGAAACCGTGGGACGCACAGGAGCCCATCTGGTTGCGCGAGCCGCCAGCTTCATGCTGCTGGCCGACAGCCGGGCCAGCTTCGAGATTGAGGGAGAGCGTCCGCCGCGCAACCGGCTGGAGAGATGGGGCCGTGCGGTCCAGCAAGCCGGCAAAAACCGGCTCACGCTTGATGAAATCATTCGCCTTCAGCGCGTCCTCATCGAGGATACTCGATTCGTACGCCCAGGCCTGCGTCCTGACGGCGTCTTTTTGGGCGAACGAGACCACAATGGCGATCCGCTCCCGGAATTCATCGGAGCCCGTCCTGATAATCTGGACGATCTCATGGGTGGCTTGCTGGCGGCGAACGATCGCATGCGCGACGATGGCGTTGATCCGGTGCTGAAGGCGGCGGCAACTGCTTTCGGGTTTGTCTATGTCCACCCGTTCCAAGACGGGAACGGCCGTATGCATCGTTGCCTAATCCATCATGTCCTTGCTGACCGGAAGTTTACGCCACCGGGGATGATCTTCCCGGTTTCGTCCGTGATACTGAACCGCATTGATGATTACCGCACAACTTTGCAGGGCCATTCCGGCCCGCTGATGCCCTTCATCGAATGGCGGAGCACACCTGAGCGCAACGTCGAGGTGCTCAACGAGACTGCCGATCTCTACCGTTATTTCGATTGTACGGGGGAGGCGGAGTTTCTGTATGCGTGCGTTGGACGCACCGTTGAAGAGGACCTGCCCCGCGAGATCGACTATCTGCGCCGTCACGACGAAGCGATCCGCCGCATCATGGATGCGGTCGAAATGCCGGACCGGGTTGCTGAAAACCTGGTGATGTTCATCAGACAGAACAATGGAACTCTGTCCAAAAAATGCCGTGAGGGCGAGTGCAAGAAACTACGCGATGAGGAAGTGACGTTGATCGAGGGCATTGTCAACGAAGCGTTCGCAGGCTTCTGAATGCCCTGTGCCTACCAATAATTACATCTGGGCGTGAACGCTTGCTCTGGAGAGCATGGCACCCTCGGGAAAAGGGAACAGTTCGTACCGCGGGAGCATCGCTAGACAGCAGGGGGCATCGACTGGAAGCTGCCCGCGCATGATTACCAGACCTAGCAATGTTTCCTGCAGTCAGACCCGTTGGAATTTCTGAATGCGACAGGGTCTCCGAAGCAGACGTTACACGCAGATACAATTATTCGTAATCACAACCTCTAGTCGCGAGCGTCGCCGGCTGCGTATGGCCGAGCGCACTTACGGCACCACTTTGAAGGGCGCATTGCTTGAAAGCGTGCCGCCGGGCGTTACCACCTGGACAGTACCTGTGGTGGCCCCGGAGGGTACGGTTGTCGTGATTTCGGAAGCTGAGACCACGGTGAACGTAGCCGCGGTGCCGTTAAAGGTAGCGCTGGTCGCGCCGGTCAGATTGGTCCCCAGAATCTTAACGGCCGCTCCCATCTTCCCGGAGGCCGGCAGTGTTTCCACGAACGGGCTCAGACCCACAGACAGGCTGAAAACGGTGCCACAGCTATCATAGCTATTGTTCATGCAGGAGATGTTGGCCGGGCCGCCGAGCGTCGTTGTCCCGTAGAACGTCCCATTGGTGTCCTGGATCAGCCCCGCTATGGGATAGTAGCCGTCCGCGCAGCCGCTTTGGGGACAGAAGTTGTAAAGTGTCGTCAGCACGCCGCTTGGGGTGATGCTGAAGACCGTGCCACAGCCATCAGAACTTGGTTGGACAAAAAAACAGTTGTTGTTGGCCCCACCATACGGTGTTGTCCCATAGAAGTTCCCATCGGTGCCTTGCACCAGTGCCGCCTCGGGGAGCGCGCCGTCCGCGCAATTGCTTTGCGAGCAGAAGTTGTAAAGCGTCGTCAGCGTGCCGCTGGGGGTGATTTTGAAGACCGTGCCACAGCTTTGGTACATGCAGGAAGCGTTGGTCGGGCCGCCCTCCAACGTTGTCCCGTAAAAGTTTCCATCGGTGCCTTGCACCAGCCCCGCTTGGGGTGCGTAGCCGTCCGCGAGGTCGAAGCTGTGCAACGTAGTCAGCTTGCCGCTGGGGGTGATTTTGAAGACAGTGCCACGGCATGATTGCTGACTCGCGCCCTGCTCAACTTCGGTTCCCCTATCGGATCTCCCTCGCGAAGGAATGCCCTCTGCCATGCCTCGCGAATCCCTCTAGCCGAGAATATCGAGCGTCCTCTGGACCTCGGCAGCTTCGGCGGCTGTGAGGCCCCAAAGTCTCGCGACGGCATCCTCGATTTCGGTGCCCACCTCTTCAAGACCCGTGCGTGCGTCTGTGTTCTCAGGCTCAGCGGCAAGCTGCTCGCTATCCTCGTGCGCTCGACGGGACAATTCCACGAGTCGCCGATGCACCACATCCTCAGCCCGGAACTTAGGTAAGCGCAGGTAGCCCAGCAGGTTAGCTGACCCGAAGCTCTTCCCTCCGCTCACTGCGTACGACTTTGCAAATGCCGTCACCGGGTTGCTGTTTAGAACCGCAGCTAAATAATGAGCTTCTTCCAGTTCGTTCACTGCAATGGACATCACTGTGTTTTTGTGAAACGGAGGACGTTTCGGAAGCCCGAAAAGCGAAACTTCAGTCAAAACCGCCGCTTCGATCTGGTGCCCCATTGTCTTCCAAATGACCCGAATGGGGGAAAAGCTGTCGTTGCTAACGTTGTACACAGTATAGAAAGGGTCGGTCTTCGCATCGAAGTATTTTCGGTAACCACTGCGTGCTCTCAGCTCCGTCTCGTACCTCTTTAGGTACGCGTACGTTTGTGGGAGATCGGACTTCAGCCGGACAACCTCGATCCCCTTTTTTGTACGGGGGTCTTGCGTGACAAGGATGCAGTGAGCGGGCTTCGCTGAAAATCTATGTACATCTTCCCAGCGCACGAAGGGGAAAATCAGGTTCGCTTCGATGCTGGTTTTGACGGACGGCCCAATTTCCTTCTTGCCGCGTGCAGGCATGTTCTCGACGATCAGAAGGCTGTCAGCCCGCTTTTCCAGAACGCGCAGCCAGAAAACTCCGTCCAGCCAAGTTGTGATCCCGGCCCTGGCTCGATAAGGGCTTCGGCCTGAGAGTTTAGCGAACGGGCCAGCGGAACTCCTCGGAGGGATTTGCCAAGGTGAGGTCGGATCGTTCTCCGCCGTTGGCCTGGCGAAACACAGGATCTGTTTGCAGAGAGGCATAGCTTCTTCCAGCGTTGCGTGGGGCGACGGAGGGCGAGTACCCTTCTTGCGCCAGACCACGTACGGAATTGGCGGCACAGTCTCCGCTCCCTTCGACAGCACCAACATTCCCGTCCAGTTGGAAGCGCCCTCGAAGGGTTTGATTTCGACGAAGTCCTCAGCAAGATGCACCTTTAGTGGCAACCCTTCCCCAAGCCGAAACCGCCTGAAGCCCGCACCCGCGCCCTTCGTTTGAAACACAGTCTGCGGAATGAAGAATCCCAGCTTTCCGTCCTCGGAGAGGTAGCTGTCAGCGGAAGCGTAGGTAAACAGCATCGAAAAATCCTTCTTCCCTCCTCCGAGCCGCGCTTCGTGTCCCTTGAGCGAAAAGAGGCCGTACTTTTCCCAGAGCTTGCGGGTTGCCTTGCGATACTCGTCCGAGAGGGACTCCCAATTGATCCACGGCGGGTTGCCTGCAACGTAACCGAATCTACCCTTGAACAGGGGCGCGAAGGCGTTCTTCAGCCAGCGCGCCCAGATGCCATTTCGGTTCTGCTTTTCGAGCGTGTGGATTGCGGAGTACAGCCTCTCAAGCGCGTCGAATGTTGCAGAGAGTGTTATCTGTAATTCCCGCTTCGCTCGATTTCGAAATTCCCTCGGCGAATAATCACCCCGCGCCGACTGCTCCAGGAGGCTCGCCAGNNTTTCCATCTGTCCCGAGTGAACGATCTCACTTGGTATTTCAAATTCGCCAGCGGCAGTGGGGATACGGTATCCCTTGCCGAAGAGTTCAGCGTATTCCGAGGGTGTCAGAACCGAATCGCACATGTAGATTGGAATTTCGATCGGTCTGACGTACCGCACCAGTTCACCCATCGCCAGCAGAAAGTTGGTTCTCGCGGCGATCACGGCGATAGGGTTCAGGTCGAAACCGCAAAGATTCTCAAGAATTTTTCTCGCCGTCGTCTCGCGCTCGACTGGCGGATCATGCTGCAATGCCCACTCATTCATGCGCCGAATTGCCAGCACCAGAAAAGTGCCAGAGCCGCAAGCCGGGTCCAACAGTCTTTCTTCGAGGTTGCCGGCGTAGCCTAGTTGATTCAACAGGTGCTCCGCGAGCCAATCTGGGGTGTAGTATTCGCCGAGGTCGTGCCGCAGTTTTTTCGGCACTAGATATTGATAGAGTTTTTTTAGCAGATCGCGGGTCTGTTCCGGGGCGAGGTACGGAGTGCGCGGGTCGAAGCGCGCCAGCGCGCGCAGCATCGTTCGCAATTCATCGGCCAGAGGTTTGTCCCAAACGCTCAGGTACCACGAAAAAAAATCCCCCTCGAGAAAATTGTTGATTCCCTGTCTGCTGAAAAGCCCACCATCCTCCAGGTCCTTTAGCGCCTTCCGAAAATCCTCGGAAGTTGCCGACGCCAGCGGCGTGACAAAGGATTGCAGCATCGCACCGCGTTGTAGCGTCATCACCTCCGCGGCGAGCATTTTCATTAAGAGCGCAAAGTAGGTGTGGACACAGAATAGAAACTCCTTCACCTTCGGAATCGTCTTGACGCCGAATTGCTTTCCCAATGCGCGTGCGTCCTCTTCCGCCTTTCCGATTTCTTGTCCGTACACGATTCCGAAGATGCGCTGCCATTCTGCGAAAAACGTTTCCACTCGCCGGTTGTCTGTTTTTTGCAACTTCTGGTAGAGGTCTCCTACAACGCGCCGCGCGATGTCGCCCTTCGCGGGGCCGAAGGTGTCTGCGAGAGCATCGGGCGTCAGCGGAAGACGCGCAAGCGAATGTAGGAATCCGAGGAACGTCGTAAGAGTGTCAGCCGTGATCGGGTGCGGGCCATCAATCGAGAAATCTTCTGAGACGGACTCAGGGAAGAACCCCATCTGCGGACGCATCTTCCGAGTCGCGGAAACCGGGGCAATTTCTTTCCCCCGGTAGCGAACAAAGAGAATCTCTCGCCCGTCGAATCCAATGCCCACCATCCGCTTCAGAGCGGCAACCGCCTGACTACCGCTTTTCTGGGCCTCCTCGGTCAGGTACTGCTTGAGCTGCCCGACACACTCCTCTAATCCGGCGCGCTTCGCCAGTTTTCCGGGGCGTTCATATTCAATTATCAAATTCCCATGCAGCGCATCCTTAATCCCGCCGAGCTTGGTAGCGTGACCGTAATGGTCAGCGGTCGCTCCAGGAATCTTCGGCAAATAGGGGCCCAGGACTTTTTCGACCTTTATCTGCAAGTCCATCTCGCTCTCTGCAGTGTCAGCGATCCGGCGGATGGACTCCGCGAGCGGCTCTAGAGATTCTGGTTCTTTGTGCATGTCGGGAGTCTTGTTATCACACCGGCGAGAAAGGCGCAATGCGCGGGAGCGTTTGGAGGCGGCCCGTCGGTAGCGCGGATCACGTTCCTTGCTTAACCCCCGGCCACTTCGCATCGGCGGGATCGCTGAAGACGTACGGATACCACAAGAGCGGTCGCTCCGGGTGGTTCAGCCCGTGCAAAGCCTGTCAACCAGCCGCAGTCCCGCGACAACGGATCACCAACGCGATGCCTTCCGAGGGGAGCGCTGCCCCGCACAGGATCGCCATTGCCACCGATCCACAAACACGCCATGCCCGCTAAGGGGCCTGGCCGGGGCAGTTGGGGAGTTACGGAGCCGAGCAGGCATTGTTCCGAAAACCCCTGTTTCCACGCTCCCGTAACCCTTTGAAAACGCGCGCCAGCAGTGGGCCGTTCGCGATGTTCCAAAATCATATGATTTAGGCGCATTGCCACTTGGCCGCTTCTGGCGAATGACTGCCGCCCAACACGGGCGTTGCGTCGCCACTCTTCATCGAGAATGTGGCGGCAGAACGCCGACGTTTGCAGCCCG
>PKXT01000167.1 GCA_003133505.1 Acidobacteriota bacterium | reverse complement strand
AGAGTCGCCGCGAAGAAGCTGAGAATAAAGCCCCGGGAATCAGCAGGGTCAACATCTCCGGTGCTTCCAAAGGCCACGTAGATATTGCCATTGGCTTCCAGCAACGCGGGACGATTCAAATGGACCGCGGGATCGAAAACCCACGTACCGCCATTTTGAATTGCCTCCGAAAAAGTGATTGCAGTGGGGGTGAGCAGATCAGCACCGTTGTTGAGGGAGAGGGCATGGAGAGTAAACGTATTTGAAGATCCATTTATAACGTCGGCCACCACAAAAATAGCGCCCATGGTGAGGTCAATTACCGGAGTGCTCATGACGCCTTCGGACGGAGGACCCTTGGCGCCCCCATTCCTGACCGCGACGGCGGGACCCAAATTGACCTGCCACAACGTCGCACCACTTTCGGCATCCAAGGCATAAACCGAGTTGTTGGCGGTGGGGNNTAAACCACGTCGTGAGTGCCCTGGCCCTGGATGGCCTGCTGCAATACTACCAATGGCTCAGCGTCCGCTTTTGCGTCGAGCGTGACTGTTTGGAGCAAGCCAAAAGTCTGCGAATTAACGTTCGCGACCGTCAACTGGGTTTCCGAAGAAAACCACCCTGTTCGGAGACTATCGCCATGGTACGTAAGCACGTCCTGGGGTGAGGCTACCGTTTGGTTCTGACCCGCTTTCCGGGCGGCAAATGCGGACAAACTCACGATGATCATAGCTGCGGCGGTAAAGGCAACAAAACGGCGAATTGGCCAGTTGTGGGGCGTCATAATGAGATCCTCCTGTGGGGTGCGGGCACCGGGGACGGTTATCCGCCGGCTCACCGCGCTAGCTATAGTGTCGAGCGAATTTTGTCACTTGGCGCGCACCCTGTCAAGAGCATTAGCGACCGCCTATATCCTAGATTCGCCGTAGTAACAAGCATGGAAGCCTCTTAGCAATTCGTTCCCTCGGGGACCTAACTANNCTAACTATCCGCCCCTTTGCTCGGAATAATTTCCCGTGCTAACGTTTCCGGGCATGAGCCCCCTCGTTTAAATGACGACCCTATCCGATTGCGCGCCTTATGCGCTCGCCTACGCACCAGTCTGGTGGGCCACCGACAAGGTGGTCGTGGACACCTTTGTCCTGCAGGTCTTCACTTTCGTCGCCCTGCTCTGGTACGCCTGGGAGACGCTGCGGATGCGAAAAGCGCAAACCGATCAGGTGAAGGCCTTAAGGGCGCAGCTTCGCGTGTCCGAGGATCAAGTGGAGGCCCAGGAAAAGCCGTGCCTGGCGCTCTTTACCAATCCCGATCCATCGCTTTACGAAGACCATGGGGAGTTTGTCTCGGGCACGATGCTTACGGAATACGCATCCGGCAGAATTGGAGTGCAGAACGTGGGCAATGGCCCCGCTCTTAACGTGCTCTATCAGTTCACGCCGCNNCGCGAACCCTACGAAGGCGAACGGCCGTCATACCGCGGGCAGATTCCCATTATCCCGCGCCGCGCGATAGCTGTAACGGCGGTCGAGCTGGAACGCCTGCAACTTTTTGAATACGACTTCACCTGCACGTACACCAGCCTGAGCGAGCACGTTTATCAGTCGGAAACCGTCATTGATCATCTGACGCTGGAGGGATTCGTCTTTCGCCTGATCACCGTCGCCCGCCAAAAGCACAGCGATAAAGTCGAAAAGCGCGTCCGCCGTTGACGTAAGATTCGCTGTTCTGCTCTTCGCTATTCGAGTCCCACGATAACTTAAAATTTAGATCTAACTACTCGGGCAGTTTGCAATGGCCGAGGGGAGCTTCGGCGGCAAAGCGTTAAAGACAATACAAAAAGCGCTTGACCGTGCCCCGAATTGCGGCCGAGATACCGGGGGGCCAATGCAAAAAAAAAACCCTCCCGGCCTGATCTTTGGGCTGGGCTAGCGGCTTGCGCTGGAAACGCCGCCGCTAGTTCGCGCGGGAGTTGCGAGGTTATGGAATTACCACTTGAGAAAGAGGCGCGGAAACACTCGGGTTGAATGTGTTGTCACCACCGTAATTCGCTGTAATCGCGTGTGTGCCCACGGTCAAGGTTGAGTTCTGCAGCCGCGGCAACACCATCGGAGAGCGTCGCGCTCCCCAGGATCGTAGGTCCGTTAATAAACGCCACAGTGCCCGTTGGCGTGCCAGCTCCTTCGACCGTCGGCGTTACAGTCGCTGTGGAAGGCACCGTCTGGCCGTGGTGGGAGGGATTCGGCGAACTCGTCAGCGTGATGTGGGTGCTCGCGGTATTGAGTAGGACGCTCACGGTCAAGGCATTGACCCTGCCCACCGCAAGGTCCGCCTTCCCTTCGTTGTTGAAGTCTCCGACGACCACCTGATGAGGAGAATCTCCCGTCTCATAATCCGTGTGTACCCCCAAGACCCCTCCCCCGGAGCCGGGGAGCACGCTGACGGAATTGGTCCCAATCAAAAAGTCTCCGCACGAAGGCCCGCAATTTCCGGTGATCACATCCGGCACGCCGTCGTCATTGAGATCCGCCGCCACGACGCTGGAAGGCCCAACGCCCGTTTCGTAATCTGTGCGTGCCTGGAAGGTGCCATTGCCATTTCCCAGAAACACACTCACGGTATTGTCGCCATTGTTGGCCGTTACGACGCCGCCACACATCGCCGGCCTTCGCGCCGCGCCAAGCCTGCGGTTTGTTTGCTATAGAACTACGACATCACGATGACCATGACAACTTGGGACGAGTGAAACAGATACGGGAGCAACTATTGAGGAAATACGCGGATGAGGTTTGAGGCTTCCGATGGGATCCCCTCGCCTCTCCGCATTCCTGGCCAAGGAAGCTCTCCAGCCCTCTCACCACGGGGGCAAATCGCGGCGGTCAAGCAGAGCTTCGGCGGCCCAGCGGCCGAGGTAAACCGAGAGTGCGACGCCGTGCCCGGCATATGCCGCCAGAACCAGTGCGCGCCGTTGGTTTGTTACGCGCGAACCACCTGCCCTGCCTGATGCTTCTGCGGCGAGTGAATCTTGGGCCGTGTGTGGTCCTTGCGTGAGCCAGCGAAACACCGGGCGCATGCCTTCAACAAAAAGAATGGGGCCACCCCACCGGTGAGTGAGCCCCACCTTGCGCAGCGCTGGATGCAGTCCTCGCACACGCTGCTCGATTCGTGCAATCATGGCGGCGGCCTCGCCATCGGCCACGTCCATCGCCGCCAGGTCTCGCCAGTCGTTCACCGCGACGAGTCCCGCGCCAAAAATCACCCCGCGCGATGACATCACGCGACCCCACAGGTAGGGAAAGTCCACGGTGTAAAACGGCTTCCCGTCGGGGAGCCCCATGTCGGCAAGCTGCTGATTGGATAGCGGAGCAGTCGCCACGGCGAGGGTAAGTTTAGGATGCGCCTCTCGCGAGAGACCGCTGATCTCCAGTGATTGCGCGTTGGTCGCAAGAAGCACCCGTTGCGCGCGAATCTGAACTTCACGCCGGGAGTTCTGCTTCCTGTGTACGTGCCTCGCCTGCCCGGCGTCATCATCGGAGCCAAGCGCGACCTCCAGCGTCACAGGGTCACCAGATGAGATCTCCGCCACAGTAACCGATTCCACGCGGGCATTTTCAAGGATCTTGGCTCCCGCTCGCTCGGCCGCTCGGGCCAGTCCACTCACGAGCTTGCCAGGATTTATCGTTCCCCCCGGAACATCATTTACCGCGCGAAGAATTCCGTGGTCGTTCCAGTGAATGGGTGAACCGGACTTATCGCCGGAGCGGCCCAACTCCCACGCTCCTGTAAGATTGAGTTCACATTCAACTTCAAGGTCGCGCAAGGTTTCGCTGAAGCCGCCGAGCACGTCGCCTAGCCCCGGCAAATCCCCCGCTGCGGATTCCGCAAGAGCCATTCCTCCCGTTCTTCCGCTGGCACCCGCGCCTAATGTCTTCGCTTCTAACACCGTTACGCTCTTTTCCGGAGCTATTCGCCGCAACCATGCCGCCGCGGAAAGGGCGGTAAACCCTCCGCCAATGATGGCAAAATCCACATGAGAGGGCAGTGGATTCGAATGAGGCCGGAAATCAATCGTCCAGGGAGGAATGCCCCAGCGCTGGTTAAGAGGGGGACTCGGGGACAATGGGGTCAATCTGGGCTCCCCGGTCAGATAGATAGGACCTCAAGCTCGCACAAGAAGCACACTCGAAGCATAGCATGTTGAAACGGCCCGGTTGGAGGTCGCGTGTTAACCACTTTCCCGGTGTGCGGCACGCTTTGCAACATCAGCAATACCGGACACAACGGGAGGTATTACTCTGTGGACTAACAAGAAAAAACCGGAAAGGAGCGATGGTTCGCTCCTTCCCGGTGGTGCCGCTATCTCCGCAGTATAGATCCGGAGCGATTCGATGCAACGATCCTAGGGAGTAATTAGCGCAACCCAGTCGTCCCCGAGCCCGCCGTAGGTCGCTTGCAGCGGATTCACCAGGGGGAAATTGGTGGACACGGTTTTGCCCGCCGCGTAGATGTTGTNNAGCCGGCATCATCGGCGCTCCCGCCCAAATAGGTGGAAAAGACGATTCCACCCTCGCGGCTTACCTCCGTGATGAACGCATCGCCGGCTTTGGTGCCACCCCCGTAGGTACTCTGTATGGGATTCTTCAGCGGAAAATTCGTGGAGCGCGTGCAGCCGGTAACGTACGAATACCCATCGGCGTCGGCCCAGANNCAGATGGATTCCCCGAAGTCCACGGAATTACCACCCAAATACCTGGAATAAATCAGGCTCTCCCCGCCAGCCGCAAATGCGGTGACAAAAGCGTCGCGCGACCCTTTGAGGCCCTGGGTTGTGTTCTTAAGCGGGAAATCCGGGGAAGTGGCTGCGCCAGTCACATAAATATTCGCCGCACCATCAATGGAAAGGCCAATCACACCGTCGCGAATGCTGCCTCCAATATAGGTGGAGAAAATCAGGCCTGTTCCGTTAGGCTGGATCCCCGCCACGAACCCGTTGGTTATTCCATTGTTGACATCCTGAATGGCGTTGGCCGTAGGAAAATCAACCGACGAAGTGAATCCGCCCACATAGGCCGCGCCGGTCGAATCCACCGCGATCATATAACCGAGATCTGAATTTGTTCCGCCCAGAAATGTGGAGTACACGAGAGCCGATGCAGTTGGATTCACTTCCGTCACGAAAGCGTCCTGCAGACCCCCAATCGTAGGTTGAATCGGATTCACGGTGGGGAATCCCGGTGAATTGGTGAAACCGGTGACGTAGGCATCGCCAGCCGTATCCAGGGCGATTCCATAACCTAGAGATGCTTTCCCGCCGCCCAGGAATGAGGAATAGACCAGCCCGGTGCCTGTGGTATTCAGCTCTGTCACAAAGGCGTCCGTATGACCGCGCAATTTCTCCTGAAAAACATGCGCGGTAACTGGGAAATCAGATGAGGATGTCTGCCCGGTAATGTAGGCGTTGCCGGCGGCGTTCACCGCAATCATGTCGCAGACGTCCAATCCGCTTCCGCCTATGTAGGTGGAATAGATCATCGTGCTGCCATCGGCGCTGATTTTAGTAACGAAAGCGTCTTCCGCGCCCGCGTAGGTGGTTTGGAAAGCGCCCACTGTGGTCGGGAAATTCGTGGAATATGTGGTGCCGCAAACATACACATTGTCTGACGGATCCAGCGCGAGTCCGAACATTAATTCACGCTCATTGCCGCCAAGATAAGTGGAGAAGGCCAGGGTTGGATCAATGACCAATGGCAGACGACGGTCGTACGCACCCAGACGGAAACCCGCTTCGTTATTGGCAACCAGAGTATACCCACCATCCACGATGGAACGCCCGGAGGCCGTCTGCTGATAAATCACCGGCTTGTGCATCCGCACTTCCCCGCCGCCGACATGGGCCACCAGATCGCCATTCGCCGCAACGTCAGTGCGCTGCGCCCCAGCTAGCTTCAGCCGGATGAGCGCGGGATTTGCCCCGGGCGCAACGTCGAAATCATATTCGAGTTCTGCATTGTTCGCGTGATACAGCACATCAATTCCGGGATAAACGCTGTGATAGCGCACACGGGCATAATCCGTCACTCCACTGCGCCACTGGCTGTGGCTTGATCCTGTGAAATAGTTGGACGTGCCGGACAGCGGCGCTTCGCCCGAAGCGCTCGCATTGGCATTGTCGCCCGCCAGGTTAAGCCGCAACACCGCCCCGGATTCGCGGGGCGCGGATTGCTTCGCTGCTATTCCCGGATCCATCGTGAGCGCGGCGGCCATCCGCGGGTTTTGCACCGGCGCAGAGGCACGCAGTTTCAGTACCGCGTCACCGCCGGTAAGGAATAGAGTGTAGCCATTGCCACGAGCCAGAAAATTCACTCGCGGATCCGTTTGTCCGGCGTTGGCTTCGAACCGCAGGGGCTGCTTCGCCAGGCCAGAAATGGCCGGCGATTGCGAACCAGTCCGCCTCATTGCCGATGCGGACGTTCGCGTGATCGCCAGGGTGGACCGGTGCTGGGTAGCCGGGAGATGGAACGTATCACCCGTCCTTCCCACATGTAACATCAAAATTCCTGCTCCTGCGCATAGTGTAATCGCCAGTGAGAGGGAAGCACGCTTCATGAAGCCTCCGTTGACTAAGATGGTTTTGGGGCAGCCCTGTGCGGCTCCCAAGATTAGCCGCTCAGCGCCCGCGAGTTTTGCCCGCAGCCCCGATGAATCTGACACTAGTGCCGTTTTGAACCAAAGTCAACGAAAAGTAACCTATTTGCCAACATTCCGGTACCAAGTTTTCGTACTCTCATCAAGCCAGTACAACGGAAAAACCGGGCAGTATTATCTTTCCAGCCTATATTTCAAATCGTCGACGCGCATTGTGGGCCTCCGGCGCGGATGGGACGCCATGAAACCGTTGGCAAGTGCGTTGCGGCGTGACCGGCGGCAATGTTACATTGAAAGGCACGCTAGGCGGCACGTGATGTCCCGCAAGCCCACTCCGAGGTGAATCGTCCGTGGTACAAGAAAAAAAAGATGAGACTTTTCGTGTCGTGGATAAACGTCTGTTTACTCCTGAAGGCGTTTTGCGCCAGGATGTAGCCGACGAACAGGATCGCGAGCAGGATCGTAGCCGGGCCTTGGAAGCTGCGAAGGCCGAGGCTGCCGCAAAACCTGCCGCACCGGCAGGTTCGCTGGTTTCGGGCGCCGGCGCCCAACCTTCCGTTGGCGCGGAAGCTAACCCGAGAATCCCGGGTCCGCTCGGCGCTCCCCATGCTCCCAACCCGGAAATTGCGGGTGGCCCTGCTGGCGAAACGCCTGGCCTTCCTCCGTCGCGCGGCTTCCAAATGATTGTAGACGTGCTCGCGCGAAATGCCGAGCTAATGCTGGGTGGCATCCCCGATCCGCGAACCGGGCAGACCTATATGGACCTGGAAGGAGCGCGCGAAATGATTGACATGCTCGATGCCTTAACGGAAAAAACCCGAGGCAACCTGGGCCGCGAAGATGAAGATTTGCTGCGCGACGTAACCGGCGCGCTGAAGTTGACCTTCATGCAACTTTCCAAAGCTGCCGCCGACGCCACGCGAGCCAAGACCTCGGCCAGTTCCCCCAGCAGGCCATGAAAGACGCGGTAGAGGGTGTGCCGGCCCCCTCCGCGAAATTAGCCGGTTCCCTTCTTTTCGCCCAGCTCCCCACTTCGCCGCGAGTATCGCGTTCGGATTCCCGGCCGGAGGGGCAAACAGGGCCTCCACCCACAGCGAGAGCGACCCCGGCCTTGTTTTGCAATTCCCAGAACGGCTCCGTTGCCTATTCTGGCCAGCGCGCATCGGTGATTGAATTTTCCTCACCCGGCAAGAGCGCCGCCGCCCGCGATCAGACATCGGCGGTTCATTCTTCAGGCGGAGATGTGTTGCGGGTCAGCGTGCTGGGGTCGGGTACATCCATGGGCGTGCCCACTCCGGGATGCCACTGCGCTGTATGCAAATCCTCTGACCCGCGCGACAACCGCACGCGGCCCTCGATATTGCTTTCCTACTCTGGCCATAACGTACTAGTGGACACCACTCCGGATTTCCGCTTTCAGGCGTTGCGCGCGAATCTCGAACACCTTGACGCAGTGCTTTTTACGCACAGTCATGCTGATCACATCATGGGCCTCGACGATATTCGTCCGTACAACTTGAAACAGCGGTGCGCGATTCCGATTTTCGCCTCGGGCGATACGCTGGCGGTGCTGCGGCGGACCTTCGCCTATGTCTTTGAGGAAGCGCCGCCGGGAAGCACCGTCCCGCTGGTGGAGTTGCGCGAAATTACCGGGCCCTTTGATATTTTCGGCCTGCGCATTCAGCCGGTTCCCGCGTTGCATGGGCCTTCTCCGGTGCTGGGATTCCGAGCGGGCGCGTTCGCGTATCTTACCGACTTCAGCTCCGTCCCTCCGGAATCGAAATTGCTCCTGGCCGGGCTCGACCACTTCGTTCTCGACGCGTTGCGCTATACCCCCCATCCTATGCATTCCAACGTGGAGCAGTCCATGGCGCTGGTGGACGAGTTGCGCCCGCGCCAAGCGTGGTTCACCCATATTTGCCACGATCTTGGGCATCAGGCGGCCAATGACCGGCTGCCTGAAAACGTGCGGCTGGCCTATGACGGACTCACTTTGGAAGTGGACCTCTAATGGCTTTCGCGATCGCCCATTCACTGGAAGAATGGCGCGCGCTTTGGGGCCACGATTCCCTTCCCCGTGAAGTGGCCGGTGGGGCAACCAACAATTCGTTAGACGCATGGCCAGAGAATGTGCGTTCTGACGCCTGGCGCGATCCCCAACGCGAACCGCCGCGCTCAGTTGTCACCATTGGTAATTTTGACGGCGTGCATTTGGGTCATCAGGCAATTTTGCGTGCCATGGTGGAACACGCCCAAGAGCAACACGCTCTCGCAACCGTAGTCACCTTCGATCCTCACCCATTGTGCGTACTGAAACCTGAATACGCTCCGCCCATGTTGATGACCCTCGCGCAACGGCTGCGCTGCTTCGCTGACCTGGGGCTGGATGCCGCGCTGGTACTAAAATTTGATGAGGCGTTTTCGCGGCTCTCGCCGGAAGAATTTGTGCGACGGATTTTGGTGGGGACGCTGGCCGTCAAAGCTGTGTTGCTTGGCGAAACTTTTCGCTTCGGTTATCGGCACGCGGGCGACGTGAAGTTGCTTACTGAATTGGGCCGCGCCGCCGCTGCAAGTTCCAACGACGACCCCAGTCATGCTGACAAAGGTTTCCAGGTAATGCCTGTGCAGCCCGTGGTCTATCGTGGTGAAATCGTTTCGAGCACCTTAGTTCGGCAAGCTCTCCGGGCGGGCGCGGTCAGCCGGGCGGCGCGTTTATTGGGCAAGCCGTATGAATTGGAGGGATTCGTTCAACGGGGCCAGGGCATAGGACGCAAGCTCATCGTACCTACTCTCAATCTCGCCACCAAGGCCGAAATCCTGCCCGCTCATGGCGTCTATGCCACCGAGACGTGCGTTGGAACGCGCCATGGCGGTAAATGGTATCGCGGCGTCACTAACATCGGCATTCGCCCAACGGTAAGTTCCGNNAACTCTGGCACTGCCGACCCAGCCCCGAATGCCACCAGCACTGGCACGGGGGCAGTTGGCGGTAATGCCGTCCCCGGCGAATATCCCGCGGCAAGCGGCGCGGTTCCCCCCAATATTGAACCAAATCGCAATAATGTCGCTCAAGTGAGCGTTGAAAGCTATCTTTTCGATTTTGACGACGAGGTAACTAGCGGCCCGCTGGCGGTGCGCTTCTGCATTCGCCTTCGCGACGAACGCAAATTCCCCGGCATCGACGCCCTCCGCAACCAAATCCTCCGCGACGCCGCCCGAGCCCAGCGCTTCTTCCGCCGCCTTAGGAACAGGGAATTATCTATTTAAGGTCATATCCCCCAAGCCTTGGCAAATGCCACCGCAGTACGGATGGAACGTCGCAAAAAATAGATTCCGCGATATCTCCCATCAGTCGTGTCAAGGACTGGGGGGGGACTTCTCAGCAGTGGCCACAATCTCGATTCGCATATTTTCGTACGGATAGGGGGCCAATGTCAGGAGGCGATTCCATGGTAACCCGGAAAAATATGGCGTAATACCCGCATGAGAATTTGTATTGATACAGTTTTTCGTAGAAAAAAAGCTAATCCTGGCAGGCGGCGCAATAGCCGCCGACTTCGGTGCGGGTAATGGTGATGCGGATGCCGCAATCCTTGGCAATCTGCTCTTTCAGTTTTTCATAGAGGCGGCTTTCAAATTCGCGGACACGTCCGCAGCGCAGGCAGGCCACATGGATATGATCGCGCGGGCCGTGGCTTTCATAAAAATGGCGGTCGCCGCGCAGATGGAGCAGATCAAGCTCGTCAATCAGACCGTGGCGTTTGAGGAGGTCAATGGTGCGATAGACAGTGACGCGAGTGATTCCCGGATGCATCCGCCGCGCCCGGCGCAACAGGCCGCCAGCATCCAAATGGCGCCGCGCGGTTTCCATCACTTGCAACAGCACCCGGCGCTGGTGGGTCAGGCGAATTCCCCGCGCAGCCAACTGCTTCTGCAAGCGTCCGCCGCGGCGCTGGATATTAATGCGCTCACCTGTCGAGACGCGATGTTCGGGATTGGCTGATGGTGAGGAAGTCATGCGCGTGAGCCGCCAGCGGCGCAAGCGCCGTCAACGGCCAGGAAGCAGTTTCAAAATATCATAGTACGTGGTTAAGACAATCACCCCAAGCAGGAAAACCATCCCCACCTGCACGAAGCGCTCCTTCACCGCGACGCTTAAATCCCGCCGCAACAGCCCTTCCACGGCCAGCAGCAGCACATGTCCGCCATCCAGAATCGGGATAGGCAGCAAGTTGAGAATGCCCAGATTCAGGCTGATGACCGCCGTAAGGCTGATCAGATCAAGAAAGCTGTGGCGAACGGCTTCGCCAAGTTGCGGCGCGATGCCCACCGGTCCGCCAAGCTGCTTCAGCGAAACCTTGCCCTGAAACAAACCGGCCAGGACGTGGAGAATCTGGCGGGTCATGCGGTAGTTGAAGCGAACGGAGCGGTCCGCTGCATCAAAAAAGCTATGGGAAGCATACACGTTGTCCGCGCCAAAGCTGATGCCAATCTGCCAGCGTTTTTGGCCGTCGCCGGGATCGTCAAACCTCGGCACCAGAGTCAATTCCTCGGGTGCTCCCGCCGGAGCACCTGCTCGCTGGACGGTCACCGCCACCGGCTTGCCATCGGAATTGCGCACCAGGGTAGCAAATTGAACTGGCGACAACATTGGCTGACCGTCGGCCGAAAGAATCCGGTCGTCAGTCTTCAACCCCGCCTTTGAAGCGGGCTTGCCGCCGATCACCGTGCCGACAATCACCGGCGAGCGTGGATATCCCAGCAATTGATATTCATCGCGGGTTTCCTGCGGAGGCGCGGGCGGCAACTGTAAAAATTCCTGAATACCGTTGCGCTCAACACTAAGCAAAATGCGCGCGCCGGTCGGAGCTACTCCGGTTTCAAAGATGGCATCTTCCCAGGTCGGAGTCTTGCGCGCGTCAATCTTTACAATCGTGTCACCAGGTTGAATGCCAGCCTGCGCCGCTGGTGAACCAGGCAGAACTCCGGCAACTTGCGCCGTCTTGCTCATATACGCCGCTTCGGGCGCGCCAATCATAAAAAGCGCCAGCGTCACCACCAGGGCGAATAGAATGTTCATGGCGGGGCCAGCCACGGCAATAACTACCCGCTGCCATCGCGGCTTGGAAAGAAATTCATCGTCCGAACCGGCGCGCTCTTCGATGGGATTGTCGCCGGCCATCTTCACATAACCGCCCAGAGGCAGGATACTCAGCCGGTAATCCGTATCACCCCGGCGAAAGCCCCATATCCGCGGACCGAAACCAATCGAGAATACGTCCACGCGCACGCCCATCAGGCGGGCGGCGATGTAATGTCCATACTCGTGGATCAGGATCATGAATCCCAGCACGAGCACTACCGTGACGACGTTAATAAATGCGTTATGCATAATCTCCGGTGGCGGCTACTAAACCACCATGTTGTTGACTTCGTCGCTGGCCAGCCGCCGGGCTTCGAGGTCTGCGGCTAGAACATCTTCAATATTGTCCCACGCGGTGGCGGGCATTTGCTCTAGGACCGCTTCAACCACCCGGGCAATACTCAGGAACGGAATCTTCCCCTCCAGAAAGGCGGCCACCGCAACTTCGTCGGCAGCGTTCAATGCGCATGGCGCCGACCCCCCAGCTTCCAGGGCCTCGCGAGCCAGCCGGAAGCACGAAAACTTCCGCACTGGTACACGGGCGAATTCCAATTTGCGGAGACGCGCCCAATCCAGCGCATGTTCGTTGGATGCGACCCTCTCAGGATAGGTTAGCGCATATTGGATGGGCATGCGCATGTCCGTGGGGCCGAGTTGCGCCAGAATGGACCCGTCCACAAACTCGACCATGGAATGAATCGTGGACTGGGGATGAATCACCACGTCAACCTTCTCCAGTGGAATATCGAACAGCCAGCGAGCCTCGATCACTTCGAAGCCCTTGTTCATAAGCGTGGCCGAATCAATCGAAATACGCCGGCCCATGCGCCAGTTGGGATGGGCCAGGGCCTGTTCGGGGGTGACGTGCTTCAATTTGCTCGCGGGAGTCTTGCGGAAGGGCCCACCTGACGCGGTAAGAATCAGCCGCCGCACCTCGCCGCGGTCTCCTCCACGAAGACATTGGTGTATGGCGTTGTGCTCGCTATCCACAGGCAACAGCGCGACGTTATGACGTTTTACCGCCGCCATCACCAGTTCGCCAGCGGCCACGAGCACTTCCTTATTTGCCAGGGCGATGCTCTTACCATGCTCAATCGCCGCATAAGTGGCTGGCAGCCCTACCACGCCTACTACGGCGGAAACGAGAATTTCCGCCTGGGGGTGGGTCGCCACGGCCATGATTCCATCCACCCCTACAACAATTTCCGGCGAAGCGACATTTTTGAGGGATGGGGAGGCGGCCAGACGTTCGCGAAGCTCGTGCGCGCCCGCGTCTGTACCAACCGACACCATGTCCGGACGGTGCCGAATGGCCTGCTCCGCCAGTAGCGCGATATTGCCACCCGCCGCCAGCGCGCACACCCGGAAACGCCCAGGTAGCGATTCGACCACATTAAGAGTTTGGCGCCCGATGGAGCCGGTGGAACCTAAAATTGCAATTGTTTTCATGCTCTGGTGATGGTGGTGCTAGCTTCGGTTGCGGAATAGCCAGTCCACATAATACCAGACCACTGGCGTGGCGAAGATGAGGCTGTCTATACGATCCAGCATGCCGCCGTGGCCCGGAAGCAGGCTGCTCGAATCCTTAACCTGCGCGCCGCGTTTCCAGGCCGATTCCATCAGGTCGCCGCACTGTCCCGCTACACTGGCAAGGGCCGCCAGCACCAGCATCTGCGACACCGTCACGGGCAGCCATTGCGCGAAAAGATATCCGACAAGCAGCGATGCGGCCACATTAGCCGCCGCACCTTCCCAGGTCTTCTTGGGACTTAACAGTGGTGCCAGCTTCGTGCGCCCGAGGGNNATAAAAAAAGCCGCCATGTCGCCTGCCCAGACGAGCACCAGGACGAAGAGCACCCAGCGCGGCCCGGTAACCGGAATTTGGTGGAGACGCACCAAAAAGCTCGCCGGAAGCACGATCAATAGCAGCGCGGCGGAACTCACTCCCGATCCCGAGAGCAAATCGGCCAATCCCATGCGGCTGCCCAATGCAATCGCCATGCAGCCGAAGGCAAAGATCACCAGAAACATA
>PKXT01000338.1 GCA_003133505.1 Acidobacteriota bacterium | reverse complement strand
GCAGGTCGTAACCGCCGTCGGTAATAGCAATGCCAATGTTGGCGGAAATTACCTGACCATGGGGTCACAGAGTGTGAACGTCCGTGGTATCGGGCTCCTGAGCAACTTGCAGGATATGGGCAGCGTGATTGTGGCGGAACATAACGGCGCGCCCATTTTTCTTCGCGATATTGCCGATGTCCATGAAGGCTATCAGCCGCGCCTTGGCCAGATTGGAGTGGATGAAAATAACGACACAATCGAAGCTATTGTTCTGCTGAACCGCGACGAAAAGTCATTACCGGCTCTCGCTGGGGTTCGCGCCAAGGTTCAGGCGTTGAACAGCGGCTTGTTGCCGCCGGGAATGAAAATTCGACCGCTCTATGATCGGACCGATTTGATTAATCTGACGACGGCCACAGTGCGCCATCTGGTGTTGCTAGGGGTCTTTCTGGTAACGGCCCTGCTGGTGGTCTTTTTGGGCGATGTTACCATTTCCCTTATCGCCGCTCTGACGATTCCGTGTGCCCTGCTCTTCGCCTTCGCGCTCATGGTGTTCACGGGGCGATCGGCTAACCTGATTTCGATAGGCGCAATTGACTTCGGAATCCTGGTAGACGTCGCCGTGGTGGTTTTGGAAAGCGTTTACCGGCAAATGCGGGCTCGTTCCGCGGAAACCAGTATCGAAGACGCCATCGCCAGCGGCGCAGCCGATGCCACCCGCCCAGTAGTGTTTTCCGTATTGGTCATCATCGTGGCCATGATTCCGCTATTCACCATGGAAGGGGTACCAGGCAGAATTTTTGCTCCCATGTCCATCACTTATGGTTGCGCTCTTGTGGGCGCGCTTCTGTTTGCCTTGTTGATAGCGCCGGTGCTCTGTTCTTTCCGAAGCAACTTGGCGGCAAATGGCCGCTCGGAAACGCATTTGGTGGAATGGCTAAAGAAGCGCTATTCACGTTCGCTTGATTGGGTCCTGGCTCACTCCGCTATCGCGTCGGGGGCTGCGGTGATTGTTTTGATTGGTACCTTTGCTCTGCTGCCTCTCCTCGGTGGGGAATTCATGCCAAAACTCGAGGAAGGGAACCTGTGGGTGCGAGCCACTTTGCCACAGGATGTTTCCATTGAAATGGCCACTCGCCTCTCGGGCGAATTTCGCGCGGTCATGCGCAGCTTTCCGGAAGTTAGTCAGGTCACTTCACAAACCGGGCGTCCGGATGACGGCACCGATTCCACTACCTTTGGCAACATTGAATTTGGAGTGTCCCTGCAGCCCGAATCAAAATGGCCCCGTAGCGTGGACAAGCCGGAGCTGGTCCGGCAGATCAGCGCGCAGCTTGATAAATATCCCGGCGTGGACTGGGATTTCTCGCAGAATATTGAAGACAATGTGGAAGAGGCCATGCAGGGTGTAAAGGGAGAGGACTCCGTAAAAATTTTCGGACCTGATATTGACGTCCTTTCCCAAAAGGCTGGTGAAATACGCGACATCATGGCGCAGGTGCGCGGTATTGCCGATCTTGCTGTATTCCAGGAAACTGGCCAGCCCGAATTGCTGATTTCGATTAACCGTGCCGCCAGCTCCCGGTACGGCATCGCCGCCGCCGATGTGAATGCCGCTGTCCAGGCCGCGATCGGTGGCATTGCCGCTACGCAGATTTTGGAAGGGGACCGCCGGTTCGATTTCGTGGTGCGTTATCCTCTGACCTCCCGCCAGACTCCGGACGCCATTCGCAACATTTTGCTTCCCACCTCCGATGGGGGACGCATTCCGCTCGGCCAGGTTGCCGACGTGTCGTTGAAACAGGGTGTCTTTACCGTCTATCGCGAAAATGGCCGCCGGTACATCCCTGTATCATTTGGCGTAAGGGGGCGCGATTTATCCGGCACGATCCAGGACGCCCAGCAGCGTCTGACGCGCGATCTGCGTCTGCCGCCGGGCTATACCTACGAATGGTCGGGTGAATATGACAGTCTTCAGAAGGAAGAGCGCCGGTTGCTTTTTGTGGTTCCGCTAAGTTTGCTGATCATCGCAATACTGCTTTTCACCGCGTTCAATTCCTGGCGCGAAATGCTCTTGTGTTTGGCTGCGCTGCCATTTGGATTGCTGGGGGGCGTGCTGTCGTTGATCATCACCCGGACGCCTTTCAGTATTTCTGCAGCGGTGGGATTTGCGTCCGTGATTGGCGTCTGCACGCTGGGTAGTGTGGTGCTTGTGTCGGGGGTTCGGCGCGCCCGCGCCCAATTGGGCGATAGCTTGCAGTCGGTGCGCGCGGGAGCGTTAGATGAAATGCGGCCCGTGGTGATGGCCTGCGCGGCGGCCGGATTGGGCCTGCTTCCCGCAGCGGTCGCTCACGGCATCGGAGTGCAGGCGCAGCAGCCCCTCGCGCGAGTCGTTGTCGGCGGCATGGTTACCTCGCCATTCGCCATCCTGTTCCTCATCCCCATATTCGAGAAGCTTTGGAATTCGCGCTCAAGCCGTTCAGATTAGAACTCTCTATAAACGGGACTTGAAGAATCCGATACGCCGTTGGCTGGGAGCTTTATTGCATTGAAGATCCGAGGGCCATTGGCCTCGGCGGCGCTATGGGTTTCAGCGAAATTGGTGGACCACGGGGGGCTCGAACCCCCGACCTCCTCGTTGCGAACGAGGCGCTCTCCCAGCTGAGCTAGTGGCCCGCGAAGTGGCGAATAGAGTGGCGCGACCAGAAAACAGATTGCGCAAACCAGTCGCAACATCGTTATTGTAGCATCGGGATACGCACCTTCCAATTCAACGCCGCTGGCCTAAGAGGCTGCTCAGGTATGTTGGGCGGACGGCAATTCGGCAGTGAATTGCTATACTGCTGTGCGATGAAAGTTGTGGTCAAAGTGGGCACTAGCTTGATTGCTCCGGGAGGGCGCATTGCAACCGAATGGATGCGCGCACTCGTCGATCAGCTTGATCTGGTCCAGCACGAATACCTGATCGTCAGCTCCGGCGCAATTGCCTGCGGAATGGCTGGCCTCGGCCTGCGCACCAAGCCTTCTGAGGTACAACAGATGCAGGCCTGCGCAGCGGTGGGCCAGAGCGCGCTGATGCACACCTACGAGCAGCTTTTCTATGGCAAGAAAAAAGTGGCGCAACTCCTGCTCACCAGCGATGATTTTTCCTCGCCCGCGCGCTATCGAAATTTGTGCAACACGCTCAGCCATTTGCTGCGGCTCGGCGTGATTCCCGTGGTCAATGAAAACGACAGTGTTTCGGTGCGCGAGTTGGTCGGCTCGTTTGGCGACAACGACGAACTAAGCGCTCTGCTGGCGCTGGCCGTCCGCGCCGACTGGCTGCTGCTGCTCACCAATGTGGACGGTTTCTATCTGCAGGGAAATGGCGGCGGGAAAAAAATTGTGCGGACTGTGAGGAGATTTACTCCAGCGCTTGAGGATGCCTGCAAAGGCAAAAGCAAGTTGGGCACCGGTGGTATGGCTTCGAAGCTGCGCGCGGCGCGGCTGGCGGTCTCCGCGGGTGTTCATGTGGTGATCGCCAATGGGACGAAGCCTGGGGTAATTCGGCAGGCCTTTGATCGCCGCACGGGGACGTATTTTCCGCCGCAGCTCGGAAAGAATGGCGCGGGATATCTCGATGGCATCCAAATCCTCTCTCGATTTGCCGACCGCTGAAAAACTCCAGCGTGCGCGCCGCGCATCCTCCGAGGTTGCGCGCTTGGATACCGCGCGCAAAAACGTGCTGCTGAACGAAATAGCCGCGCGCATTACCGAAAATCGCGAGAAAATCCTGCGCGCAAATCACGCCGACATGGGCGCGTGCGATCTGGAAGGCACCATGCGAAATCGCCTGATGCTTAACAACGCGCGCATTCAGGCCATGGCCGATGCCGTCCGCGATGTGGCCAAACTGGAAGATCCCGTTGGGCGTGCGCTAGCCGAATGGACGCGGCCCAATGGTTTGCGCATCCGTAAAGTCGCCGTGCCCCTTGGCGTGATCGGAGTAATTTACGAATCGCGTCCCAACGTCACCGTGGATGCCGCCACGCTGGCGCTGAAGGCCGGGAACGCGGTGGTTCTTCGCGGTGGGCGCGAAGCGGTGCGCAGCAATGAGGCGTTGGTCGAAATCCTGAATGGCGTCACGGGCATGCCGCAAGGCGCTATTGAGTTATTGGATTCGCAGTCACGCGATTCCGCCGCTGCGTTGATTCGCGCGCGCGAATTCGTCGACGTGGTGATTCCTCGTGGCGGCGCGGGCCTGATTTCTTGGGTCGCGGAGAATGCTACCGTACCGGTGATCGAAACGGGCGCGGGCAACTGCCACATTTTTGTGGACGCGTCCGCCGAGCTGGACATGGCCGAGCTCATCATCGTGAATGCGAAGACGCAGCGGCCGTCGGTGTGCAACGCCGCGGAAAAAGTCTTGCTGCACGCGGACGTCGCTCCATCGTTCGCGCGGCGCATCGTGGAGACACTGCAATCGCATGGCGTCGAAGTGCGCGGGGACGCCGCCACATGCGAGCTGGCCGCCGAATTGCCCGTACGCCCTGCCCAGTCCGATGACTGGAATACGGAATACCTGGACCTGACGATTTGCATTGGCGTGGTGAAAAACGTGGATATCGCCATTGAGCACATTAATCGTCATTCCACCCATCATTCCGATGCCATAATTACCAGCGATGAAAAACGCGCTCAGGAATTTCTGCAACGTGTGGATTCCGCCGCGGTTTATTGGAATGCTTCCACGCGGTTCACCGACGGCGGGGAATTTGGCTTTGGCGCGGAAATGGGAATTAGCACCCAGAAACTGCATTGCCGAGGCCCGTTCGCGCTCGCGGAGCTTACCTCCACAAAATTCGAAATCATCGGCCAGGGCCAAATCCGGCCTTAGCTTGTTATCTGGAGTCCCGGAAAAGGCCTCAAGAGGCTGGGTCATCCTGAGCACGCTGTGGCGGACGAAGGATCTACTTTAATCGCAGGCTGCTGCGCGATCTGTGGCGTTTCGTTGGCTCGGACGAAAGCATCCGCGCCTGGGAAAACTAGGGATGGATGGTTTCGGTGTTTTGGCGCTCTGCAAGAATCTTACGGGCGTTATCATAGAGGGCCTTGGCTTGTGGAATGGCCTCGATCGCCCGATCAAGCTGGGGATCGCGCTGCAGCGAAACCTTGTTGGCTTCAGTTAGCCCGAAGATCGACACGTACACCTCGTACTGAATTCTCCACTTGATCCAGTCCATATCTTTCTGGATGTCTTCCGGGGTGTAGGCAATTTTCTGTTTAGTCAGATACTGCTGAAACGCTGCCACCGCCGCGGCATCCGGTTGCCATCCCTGCTGAATGTTTGGCTTGGTGCCCAGAAAATCGCGAGTGAAGCTGCCCACGCCACCTGGTTGGTAGAAGAAGACGCCGCGGTCGATCAATGTTTGTTCAAACGGAGTCAGCTTGGGCTCGGCCATCACAATGTCCGGCGTAATTCCATCGCCTCCAAACACCTGCCGACCGCTATCGCTCAATTTCACTTCCGGCTGCTTGGGCGCCTGCGGATTGTAATGATAATCGTAGAGGGAAACATTCTTGTAGTTCCGCTGAATCAGCCGCCCGCTGGGCGTGTAGTACTTCGCCGTGGTGAGCAGGAGCGCGGAATCTTCGCTTAAGGGGAACTGGGTCTGCACCAGTCCTTTTCCGAAGCTGGTTTCTCCGACGATGATCCCGCGGTCGTGATCCTGAATCGCGCCCGCCACAATTTCGGAAGCCGACGCGCTGCCTGCATTGATCAGCACCACCAGCGGCACCTCCACGCCATTATTTCCGCGTAGGGCGTAATACGAACGATCCGGCGACGAGCGGCCGCGATGCGAAACAATCAACTCATTCTTGTCGAGGAACGTGTCCCCAATGCCTACCGCCTCGGGCAAAAGACCGCCGGGGTTATTCCGTAGATCGAGAATCAAGCCGTCCAGATGCGGGTAATCGAGTTTCTCCAATGCGCTTTCCAGTTCGCTGTCGGTGGTCTCGTTAAACGCCGATACGCGCACATAGCCGATGCCCGGTTTCACCATCGTGTAAAAATCCACTCCGGGGCGGGGAATCGTGTCGCGCGTGACGTCCACTTCTATCGGCTGGGCCCAACCTTCACGGCTCAGTGTAATGTGGACGTTGGTACCCTTCGGCCCTTTCAGCAAATCAGCCACGGCGGTTGTGGTCAGACCTTCGGTTGGTTTGCCATCCACTTTCTGGATGACGTCGCCGGGCCGAATACCCGCTTTGAACGCCGGCGAGCCGGGAAAGGGCGCAATGACCACCGTCTGGTTGGCTTGGGGCGCAACGGTCATGCCAACGCCGTAATAATGTCCGTGCTGCTCTTCGCGAAGCTGCGCGTATTCCTTGGGATCGAAAAAGTTGGAGTGGGGATCGAGCACATGCAGCATTCCGGGAATCGCGCCATCGTAAACGGCCTTTTCGATGTCTACCGGTTCAGCGTAATTTTGCTGGACGATGGCCAGCACTCGGGAAAAGGAACGCACCGAATCCTGCAGGTCTCCGGCTCCGGCGGCCGTGGCCTTCACCGCGGGCCCGTAAAGGCCTCCGAGAATGGCGCAAACGCCCAGAATCAGGATGAAAACTACGCTCGTACGGCGGGAAGAATGCATGGGCCCTCTTTGCTCGCTCATCTCTCAGTATAACATACGGGTTCCGCCCAGGCAGGTTCCCCCGCCGTCGTCGGCTAGACTCGGTTTGGTCATTTGATTTTCACACTGTTGGCCATGTCTCGCTACGGTTGCCGAAGCGGCAACGGTTCCGATAAAATGGAGATGAATCCGGCAGACGGCGCGAAATCGCACGCCAACAACGCAGGCTCCAAGCACACATCTGGTTTAACGAATGGCGTCCAGGGCGGCACAGAAAAACAGAGCATCCGTGTATCTGAACGGCTTGTCACCAGAGCCTCTCGCCTCCGAGGCTTCGATATCCGCGCAGGCCACCGCAGGCGGGCGTGTACCGACAGGAATCCGCAGGGCATCTGTTGGACCAATGCCGGGGCCGGTAGCCGTGCCGCTGTTACCGCGCATTGGCATTCACACTTCCACGGCTGGCCATCTCGCGGAATCACTGGAACGTGCCTGTAAACTGGGTGCGAATTGCCTGCAATTATTTTCCTTTAGCCCACGAATGTGGGGCAATGAGCCGCGTATCGCGGCAGCCGATGCCGCGCGCTTTCGCGAAAGGCGCGGCGAACTTGGACTTACCCCGCTGGTTATCCATGCCAACTATTTGATCAATCTAGCCTCGCCCGATCCCATCCTGCGCGTTCGCTCGGTGCAGGCATTTCGCGGCGAAATTATCCGCGCCATGGATTTGGATGCGGAATACCTCGTCCTGCATCCCGGCAGCCGCGTGGGTGGACCGCTGGAGCCCGCGCTGGCGGCAGTGGCCGAGGGATTGCGCCAGGCCGCGCGAGGGTTTGACCTTAAGCGATTGCGAATTTTGCTCGAGAATACTGCGGGGCAGGGAAGCGTCCTCGGCTCGCGCTTCGAGGAATTGGCGGCGATAATGACGATGGCTCGAGATTCATCGCCGGGTTTTCCGCTGGGGGTTTGCCTGGACACTGCTCATTTGCTGGCCGCCGGATTCGAGGTGCGTACGGCCGACGGCCTCGACGCAATGCTTTTCGATGTTGAGCAAACCATTGGCTTACGAAATGTACACGTTATTCACATGAACGATTCCAAGGCAATGCTAGGCGCGCGGGTTGACCGTCACGAGCATATTGGGAAGGGTCATATCAAGACGGAAGCATTCGCGCGAATTCTAGGGCATCCTCTGCTCGCGAGCNNCTTTTGTGCTGGAAACGCCCATAGATAAGCCGGGCGATGACAGGCGCAATGTTCGCGCATTGTGGACGATGGCCGCGGGCGATGGCGGGCATGTTCCTCCCCAGGCAGAACGTGGATTCACGATGTTTTATCGTCCGCGCCGCAAACGCACGGCGCAGCCCGGCATCACCGTGGGCACAAGCACCGCCGACCGAAACAAGCGCTAGAGTATGGCCATACCGCAGTCAATTTGGTCGCGAGCGGGAACTATCACAGAATCGCAGCAAAGGAGCTGATCGTTTTTGAAGTCCGATTCACATCAAACTGACTCAACTTACCTCACCCGCCCGCAATATGATCCCCAGGCTATTGAGGCCAAGTGGCAGGAATTTTGGGAGCGGCGGGGCGAATTTGAGGCCGACGTGGATGCATCGCGCCCGAAATTCTACATGCTGGAAATGCTGCCCTACCCCTCCGGCACACTCCACATGGGCCACATGCGCAATTACACGATTGGTGACGCTGTGGCGCGCTATCAACGCATGCGCGGCTTCAACGTGCTTCATCCCATGGGCTGGGATGCCTTTGGGCTGCCCGCCGAAAACGCGGCCATAAAGAACGGCATTCATCCGCGCGAGTGGACGCGGGCCAACATCGCTGAATTCAAAAGCGTGTGCCAGCGCTTTGGATTCAGCTATGACTGGCGGCGCGAAATCACTACCTGCGATCCCGAATATTACCGGTGGAATCAATGGTTTTTCCTTCGCATGTTGGAGCGCGGCCTTGCCTATCGAAAGAAAAGTCGCGTCAACTGGTGTCCCAAATGCGGGACTGTCCTCGCCAATGAGCAAGTAGTGGATGGCTGTTGCTGGCGTCACGAAGATACGCCGGTGGAAGCGCGGGAAATCGAGCAGTGGTTCCTGAAAATCACCGCTTACGCCGAAGCTCTGCTGGATGGCCTCGACAGGCTCGTAGAGGGGTGGCCCGAGCGCGTCCTTTTGATGCAGCGAAATTGGATTGGCAAGTCCGAAGGCGCGTGCGTGCGGTTTGCGATCGTAGACCGCGTGGGGGATAGTCCGCAAGCCAGCGTGGAAATTTTTACCACGCGCATTGATACCATTTATGGCGCAACGGGGGTAATCCTTTCGCCTGGACACTCGCTGCTCCCCGCGCTATTCGCCTCCTCTTCGGTGCGCGAAGCGGCCACCGCCGATTGGGAACGCCTGCGCAGCCAGTCCATGCGCGGTGAAGATTTGGAGGCTGCCGAAAAGGTTGGATTCTTCACAGGGTGTTACGCGATAAATCCGTTTTCGGGCGAGAAAGTTCCCATCTGGGTAGCGAACTTTGTGCTCGCTGGTTATGGCTCTGGCGCGGTGATGGCTGTTCCAGCGCACGATCAGCGTGATTTTGAATTTGCGAAGAAATACGGCCTTGAAATTCGCCCGGTGATAAGCGCAGCAACCGAGAGCGGGGCTATGCCGCGAAAGGAAGCTGTCGCCAATGCTGGGGATTGGGAAGCGGCGCAAACTGGATATGGCCAACTGACTAATTCCGCGGAATATACCGGTCTGAGTTCGGCCCAGGCGCTTGCTAAAATGACTTCGGATGCCCTGGAGCGCGGGTTTGGCGAAGCTCAGACAACTTACCGTCTGCGCGACTGGGGCATTTCGCGCCAACGTTATTGGGGCACGCCGATTCCGG
>PKXT01000080.1 GCA_003133505.1 Acidobacteriota bacterium | reverse complement strand
TATTGGCACACCCCTCAGGACACATTGGACAAGGTTGATCCGCGCAGTCTCGCGATTGTCGGCCACGTTTTCGTCGAGACATTGCCGGCGCTCGAGAAGAAATTCCACTGAGGCCGAGGCGGCCCGCTGAACACCCCCGATCCGCGAATAAGTCCGTTCGCAGAAGAACATCCTGGACATATTTGTCGGCCACTCAGACCCTCACCCACTACCAAGAAAAGACCTCAAAATGGCCCGCGGGCATTGTGTGGCCATCTAACGTGCTACGTCCTCCCAAAGCTCCTGAAACAGCCTCACCGTCGCCGGCCCGTACCACAGAGAACATCACGCTCTTGCTCGGCGAGCTTCTTCCTTTCCGCCGGTGTAATATCCGTGGGTTATTGAGCGGGTGGAGAGGCGGGCTGCGGGGAGGTCATCAACTGCTGATACACAACTTCAAATGCTGCTGGGCTGATGCCATACTGCCCACGATAAGGCTTGTCCAGACGGACCATCAGTTGAATCACTAGGCCGAGAAAGATGGAGAGAAGCGCCGTCATCCAGATGTGAACGCTGAAGCGCAGGCTACTAATGAACCATGTTACTGCCAGCGTGATGATCGCCCCGGCAATCACCAACGCCCAAACCGGAAAGGGCAGGCTGGAAACCGCCGCTTCCATGCGCGCGCGGCGCAGTTCGACAAGCTGGTTGAAAGCCGTCAGCGATTCCGCGTAAAGGATTTTTTGCCTTTCGGTGGCCGGGTCAAAACGCCCCAGTGCCGCCTGAAAGACGTTGAGTTCCTCCGTGCCAGCGTCCGGCATTTTGCCTTCGCGCTGTAACGGCCAGGATTTCTGAATCACGATTTGCGTGTAGGTTCGCAGATCCTGCTGAAATTCGGAGCGCGCCGGATCAGGCAGGCTGCTGACGTCGCGGTAGAGCGAGGCGACGCTGGCCGCCTCCGCGCTGGCCTTCGCGTTTGTGCTGCTGTAGTTCTCCCACGTCGCTACCGCAATCAATCCCAAGACGATGCCGTAGATGATGCCGGTGACGCTCAGAAAGATTCCGACGACATCGTTGTGCGACTGACGGTCGTGCAGCCTTTTGATTCCTCTTCGCGTAAGGAATAGCCCGCCTACACCCACTGCCGCCGTCACGGCTGTTATCACTAGGCAGGACATCCAGTTCGGAATCTCGTACAACCAGCCCATGCGTTCGCCTCCAATGCGCGAGTGTAACGTGGCTGGGGTCTGCTGTCATCCGGATCGATTTGCAAACCACGCCCGCGTAATGATATTTCGTTGCCATTTCGCCCATCCGCACATCACGATCAGGCCGGCAAGGGGTCAACCCGCCGACTCACGCTCCCGCCACAAGGTCAGCAAGCCGCAGATCGTTACGTTGACAAATGTTGGCTCGACCACGCTGAGCATCACCAGCATCAAGGTGACGGGTGCAGACCACGGCGATTTCTCGGCCAGCAACACGTGCGGTAAGAGCTTAGGCGCTGGGGCGGCCTGCAGCATCAACGTGCGCTTCATCCCAACGCAAACGGGCACACGAGCGGCGGACGTCAGCATCACTGATAACGGCGGTGGCAGCCCGCAGGAAATAAAACTCTCGGGCACCGGAACCTAGGACAGCGCTCCCGGGACGCCCAGCCACTTCGCATCGGCGGGATTGCTGAACAATTCAAGAATCCAAACTTTTGACCGGCGGCCCTCCACGCGTGATCTGATGAAATTGGAAATGTTAGGATTTCAATCGATAGTTTGAGCGAAACGACGAATATTCCGCTTCTGGCGATCACGCTGGGTCTGGTTGACAATAATGCGCTTCCCAGCGAGAATTTTCCTGCCAGCAGGAAGGCTAGATATTGGAATCCCCAATGCCCCAGAGACGACAGAAGCGGTGTTTGCATCGTTGATCTCGGCCTGGAACATTTTCCGAAACTCCGCGCGATTCCGAGGCGCAGGGTGTCCAGCCGGATGAACCGCGAACTGATTGGGGTTTGATTGCCATACACTCCAAATCTCTCTTGCGATCTCATCGACAACCGTTTTGAATGCACTCGCCGCCGAATTCATCTGCGTTAACCTGTTACCAACATAGCTATAGATTTGTGGTGAAGACATCCGGAATGCTTGTGAGTTCAAGTAGAACTCGGATTGTTCTGCTCCCTGAACTCTGGTATCTCCATATAGGAGTGCCAATACCGCCCGCACGGCTCGCTTTGACGAGCCATCCGCGGTGAAGGGAATAATTAAGCGGTCAGAGGCTGACATCGCCAGCTCCGTGTAAATGGAGAAGCTCGGATTACAGTCGATAAAAACGGTTGAGTGTCTCACATTCCACGAGTGCCGAATATCCGTAATCAGATCGCTGATCCAACTGTGCACGATGCGCCAAGCATCCGCGGGTCCGGGATTGCTAGCATTTGAAACGCGGGACGATTGAACTTCGAGACCCTCGTCGCCGACAACGAGATAAAGATTCTTCGGAATCTGATCGTTGTAGTCGTTTACCTTCAGAGCAAATTTCCCTCCCACCTTTGAGCTCACGTAGGGACTGCGGATGCGTTCATCAACGTAACCAGCAATTGTTCGGCGTCGCGTCTTGCTCGCAATCGCGACTAGTTGTTCTTCGCCTTTCACAAGACCGCCCAGCAACATACTTGAAGCAGTCGCTTGCGGACACAGGTCGATGACAAGAACCCTCTGGTCCAGATGTTTTTTAGCGTACTCGGAAGCGATCTGAAAGGTAAGGTAACTTTTTCCAACTCCGCCTTTGTTGTTCCATATAGCGTAAATGGCCATGATCCCTCGTGTTCTTCAGCCCCGAGAGGCCGTTTTGCCGGAAATTTCCTCTTGGACTCGAAAACGGTACCCATTGTACGCCTATTTCGCCTGATCGCTACGTTGTGAAACAGGTTTCATTTGCAACGCCCGACCGCCGCCTTGGGATAGCGAAGCCAAGCAAGGCCACCAAATCAGTTCCCAAGCAAAAAGATCGAGGGCGCTACATTCGCACCCCTATCCGCTGCGCATATGCGGGATCGCTGAAAACATAGGGATACCACAAAGGCGGGCGTTTCGGCAGCTCCAACTCGCAATGCGCGTCAATCAGCGGTGCAACAGCCCCGCGCCCACAAACCACCAGCGCGCCGCCTTCCGATGCATAGCGCAACACCGCACCCCTTCGCGGCTATGCGAGGGATGACGGAATCTGTGCCAGAACACACAATGCGTTGGGATTCCCCTTTGGCGATGATTCTAGGCCGCTACACCGGCCCCCGCGCAATGGCAGCCCCTAGCTCTTTTTTGCGTTGGCCCACAGCCGTGGATTGCCGGGCGCGAATAGCAAACTCATCCGAGTGTCACCGTGCTCGAAAATGTGTCCGCGCTTGCCGGGAATGATTGGGTCGTTGCATTCGTCACATCTAACGCGCAAACGGCGACGGCTGGCGAAATCTGCGATATGCAGTTTTTGTGGCCTGAATCTGGCATCCTCTCCATGAGCGACATGCCTTTGCGGGGCAGACTCCGGCTAAGAATCTGCCCGCCATTGAGTCCTTCGGTCTGTTTCTGCGACTCTCGACCCCGGCCAGGGCCGAAAGTTTTTGCACGCTGCGTCTGCAAGCCCTTTTACCCGGCCTCTTACCCCATGCCTACCTTGATTGAGTGATTCCTTGATTCGGTGATTCTGTGATGTCCCATCAAGGATATGTTCTCCGGAAAATGTGCTTCACAGTCGAATAAATTGCGCCCTCTGGGTGCTCCGACTGATCGAACCGCCTCGTCACGTCCTCGATTCGGACCTCGGAATTTTTGCCCTTGAAGACTCGCGCCGAGAGCATCTGCCGTCGCCGAGGAGGGCCGTCGTTTGCAATGACCCAGGCGCGCCAATAATTGCTCCGCCTGCCGGCTTTGGACTTCTCACCGCGTCCCAAGTAAAAAAATCCCCAGACCGGCTGCCCTGTCTGCATCATACGAAGATGAAGCAGGGCTTTCCACGCTCGGAACTGCGGGTCTCGGTAAACCTGCGCGGCAACGCATTGCGCCTCGCAAATGCCAGCGGAATTCGGGCAGCAGATTGCGGCGTTCCAGGCCAAACGGAAGCAGCAGGGGGCGGCTGCCCGAACGGTCAACAAAGAGCTTCAGGTACTGCGGCAAATTCTGAAGGGTCACAAGCTGTGGGCGAACCTCCAGGGCGAAGTGAGGTTTGACCGTGACCGCGAGGGAATCGGCCAAGCACTCTCGCCGGAGCAGGAGGCCAGCCTGCTGGGAGCGTGCTGTCCAAACCCGATGCTGGAAGCCGTTGTGACGCTGGCGCTGCACACGGCGCTGAGAAAGAACGAGATTCGTTTGCTGCGCTGGGGCAGATTGATTTCGAACGGCGCACGCTGACGGTTGGAGAAAGCAAGACAGAGGGCGGAAGGGGCCGTGTCATTCCGCTGAATCAGGTGGCGTTCAATGCATTGGCGCGGTGGGCCGGACGGTTTACGAATGCGACACCGGAGCACTTCGTTTTCCCCGCGTGCGAATCCTCACGGCTTGACCTCGACAAACTGGCGGCGGAGCGGGTTGACCCTGCGCGCCCCATCAAAGACTGGCGCACAGCTTGGCGAACGGCGGTAAAGAGGGCCGGGCTGCGCTTCCGTTTCCACGATCTGCGGCATTGCTGCGTTACCAAGCTGGCGGAAAGTCAGACAAGCGAGCAGACGATTATGGCGATTGCGGGACACCTCAGTCGCAAGATGCTGGAGCACTATTCGCACATTCGGATGCAAGCAAAGCGCACGGCGCTGGAGGCCATCGCACGCCCTGGTTTTGGGATGGGTGTGCACCAAATTGGTAACCAAGTTGAGAACGCGCAGCAGGTGGGCGCCGCTAAGTTGTTGAATTGATTGGTGGGCCTGGGTAGACTCGAACTACCGACCTCACCCTTATCAGGGGTGCGCTCTAACCACCTGAGCTACAGGCCCGCTACGCCAAAACATTTTAGCATGGCGGATTGGAACGCGGCCAATCCCATCGGCGTGCGCCAGAGGTGAGCCGATTGCTGCTTTTCAAGGAGCCCTCGTCCAGACGAACAATTGCGAGCCGGGGGGATGCCGGTGGTTGCTGGTATTGTCCTGAAAAACTTGTTGTGTCCGAGGCAGGGTGTGTGTAGGATACGCACGTGCAAGAGGCTCCAATCGGAATCCCGGTCCAGAAAGGATTCGGCATCCAGCGACAACATTTCCGGTTCGGAGTTCCGCGGTTTGTCAGAAAACTGCGCAGCCGATGAAAGTTCGGTCGACTCAAGAGAATTTTAGTTGCATAAAAATGCCCTCGGGCGGCGGAAAGCCCAAGCGCGCGGTACGACCATGCTCCGTGCATTCCGGCTTGAAAATCCTGGCGGGGCATCGCCGATCCGACAAGGATGAATTATGACTAGCAAATCAATGAGAAGAATTCTCATCACCCTCGGTGTGTTACTGGTTGGAGTGCCGCTGCTGGCCGGTGCGCAGGACACGGCCAGCATCCAACAGAAACTGACATCGCAGTATACTCTCACGAAAACGACCGCCGACCGGACCGACATCGTAACGGCGGGGGCGATTCTGGTTCTCAAAAAAGACAATCTGATGATGGTGGATGTGACCAGCACGAACATTTTTCAAAATACGTTCAAGGATGGAAAGATCACCCAGAATTGGATCGGAAAAGCCTCGCGCTTCCATCTGCCCGGAATTCCGGCGGCCCCCTCCAGTGGGGCTGCCCAAAGAACCTGGGTGGCCGGGGAGAAAATGTGGGTGACCAATATCGAGGTGGCGCCCACTGGCGTCAACATGCAATTATACAGCGACGCAATTAATGACATCCGCTACGGAGCCACCCTCAGCTTTCCCTTCAAGGGCTCCGCACCGATTGACCAGCAAGCAGAAAAGATGGTTGCAGAAGTGTTTGACGTCCAGCCCTCTGACGATTCGAGTGCTAACGGACAGCAGAAACAAGCTCCGGCGAATGGGCAGCAACAAGCTACGGCTGGGGGACAACAACAGCAGGCCGATGCGGTGCCCGCCGCAATAGCGCCGCCGCCGCCGCCCGCGGACGAACCCGCGCCGGGTCCAAAGACGATTTCGTTGGGTCAGACCAAGGATCTAGTGGTGGCGAATTTAGGGCAGCCCGATAAAATCGCCAAGATTGGTTCCAAAGAGATTTATTCCTACAAGGATCTCAAGGTAACGTTCGTGAATGGAAAAGTGACGGACGTTCAATAGCCCTGGGTTTGATGGATGACAATTTACAGATATTGGCATGGAGAAGGAGATCGTCATGAACACAATTCGATTTGCTTGCCGCCCGGGTTACCCGATGGGGGTACTGGCAGTGGCCCTGCTGGGGTGTTGCGTGGTGGGCGCTCAAAGCAGCGAGAAAGCAAAACCGGCACCGGCCAAAGCCGCCAAACCGCCTTCCAGCGCGGCCGGTCATGGTGCATCAGCCGCGGGGCACGGCCCGGCGGCGGCGGGGGGGACTCATGGCCCAAGTCCGACAACGGCGGGAGGCAGTCATGGTCCAACGACGTCGGCGCATGGTCCGTCAACAGCGGGAGGCAGTGCGGGACGCCCCGGTGCGGGCAACAAACCAAACACGGTTGGAGGCCATGACCCGACAGGTAGGGCGGCGGGAGGCTCCGCGACTGCGGCAAGCCGGGCCGGAAAAGCAGGTCCCCAGCCCAAGGGAAGCCGCACGGTAAGTGATGCGCATGGCAATGAAATCCGGACCCGCGCCAATGGACGTCCGGCGGACGTACACGTGGCCAGCCGGGGAATGGACATCCACCACGGGCTGGACGGTAGCCGGCGTGTGTCGGTGGAACGAGCTGATCATTCCCGGATCGTTGCCGACGGCCGAGGCCGCGGCTACGTACAGCATCCGTACAGTTATGGCGGCCATGAATTCGCACATCGCACGTATTACCGCAACGGGCGAGCCTATGACCGGTTCTACCGGGGCTATCCGTACCATGGCGTGTACGTGGAAGCATATGCGCCCGCCTACTATTACGCACCGGCGTTTTATGGATGGGCGTACAATCCCTGGCCCGCGCCGATAGCTTACTCCTGGGGCTTCGCGGTAGCCCCGTGGTATGGATTTTATGGCGGTTATTTCGCGCCCTGGCCTGTTTATGCCAACGCGTCGCTCTGGCTGACGGACTACCTGATTTCGCAAAGTATCGCCGCAGCCTACCTGGACGAGACGGCGGCCGCACAAGCCGCGGGCGATCCTCCCGCTGCGGGCCCACTAACGCCTGCGGTAAAGCAAGAAATTTCGGACGAGGTGCAGCGTCAGATTGCACTGGAGAATCAGGAAGCGCAAATGACAGCGCAAAACACCCAGCCGGATCCGGCCTCCAGCGGCATTCAACGAATGCTCACGGACGGCGTCCAGCACGTTTTCGTGGCGGGTTCCAATATTGATGTAACAGACAACGGGGGGGACGAATGCACTGTCGGCGAAGGCGACGCGTTGAAGCTTACCGGGCCACCGACATCCGACGCCACAGTGGCCAGCCTGGTGATGCTATCGAGCAAAGGCGGGCACGACTGCGCCCAGGGAGATACGGTTTCGGTCGCTTTCACGGATCTGCAGGACATGCAGAACCACATGCGAGAAACGATTAGCGCGGGCATGGGCACCCTGCAAACCAATCAGGGCAAGGGTGGACTTCCGTCTCTGCCGCCCTCGGCCCAAGCAGCGCCCGTGAAGGCTGCCTTTGCCGCTTCCGCTCCGCCGCCGGACACCGATGCCGCCAACCAAATCAACCAGCAGGTGCAGGACGCCGGGCAAGCAGAGCAAGAAGCGCTGAAAGGCACACAATCGGCGCCACAGGATGCGAGTTCCCAAGGGGCCACTCCAGCTACGGCCAGCGGACCGCCGAAAACCATATCC
>PKXT01000096.1 GCA_003133505.1 Acidobacteriota bacterium | reverse complement strand
CAGATTGATGCCCTGATGCTCGTTGAGCAAGCCGCCAATCACCACTTCGCAGATAACATCTTTCCCGCGCACCGAACGCACTTGCAATTCGATTTCGCCATCGCTCAGCAAAATGCGGCCGCCCGCTTTCACCGCCCGCGGCAGGCTTTGGAACGAAGTGCTCACCAGCTCTCCCGTGCCCGGAAGATTCCGGGTGGTGATGGTGAAACGGTTTCCGGGTTCAAGGAGCACGGGAACATGCCCCGGCAATGATCCGGTACGAATCTTCGGCCCCTGAAGATCGGCAATGATGGCGACGGGCTGGCTCAGGATTCCCGACGCGCGGCGAACCGCTACAACGCGGGCGGTGTGTTCCTCGGGAGAGCCATGCGAGAAATTCAGCCTCGCCGCGTCCATTCCCGCGCGCATTAATTTTTCCACCATGTCGGGAGAAGTGGTGACGGGGCCGAGGGTACAGACGATTCGCGCGCGGCGCGCGTCGAGCACATATTCCCACGCAAGATTATCCTCCTCCGCGCCGATCCNNTTTTGTTTTATTTTTTCCTGGGCCATTGGAATCCGTTGAACTACTCGAACGATTTACTGAGGTTGGGTGGCGAATCCGCTCACCACGCGATAGAGAAAGTCAACGCCCTGACGAAAACTGGCCACGGGAATTCGCTCATCATTGCCGTGCATGCGGGCGATGTCATCTTCGTTAAGCGGAAAGGGAAGCAGCCCGTAGGCTTCCACGTTGCGCGTGCGCAAAACCGCGGCGTCTGTCCCTCCCGTGGACATCAAGGGCACCACCACGCTGACGCCAAACTCCTGTCGGGCCTGCGCTTGCAGGTACGCGAAAAAGCCGCCGTCCACCGGAGAAGAAGGCGCGGGTTCGCCAATGCTCGGCTGCTTTTCAAATGTGATGCGCGGATCATGAATGGCTGAGGCCAGAGCGGCGAGCAAAGGCTCCAATTGATTGCCCGGCAGCAGGCGGATATTCAGAGTGGCGCTCGCTTCGGGCGGAATCACGTTGGGGCGAATGCCGGCCTGCAACATGGTGGGAACGACGGAATCGCGGAGCATCGAATTCCACACCGTATTTTCGTCGGAAAGAACGCGCGCCGCGTGTTCGCCGCGATCGGGCGTATCCAGGACGCGCATCCATTTCGCGACGTCGTCATCTTCCACTTGGGCCAGCCCTTCAAAATAGGCGCGAGTGACGGAATTTAACTGCACTGGCGCCTCATATGCTCCAATTGTTTCGATTGCGGCGGCCAGGTGCAGGACCGCGTTATCGCGCAACGGAATCGAGGCGTGCCCGGAAGTGCCTTTGGCGACGACGTCTACATCCACCGGCACTTTCTCGCTGGCCTGTATGCCCACATATTGGACTTTGCCGCCATGCATCATCACGCGGCCGCTCTCATTGAGCGCGTAATGCGCCGCGATGCGATCCCAATATTTGTGAATGGCAACATCCATGCCGAGGTCGCCGCCCTGCTCTTCATCACCTTCGGCTAGCAGTACGACATCGCGGGACAGGCGAACGTGCGCGCGTTTCAGCTCGACCATCACCGCGACGTTGGCAATGGTCATTCCCTTGTCGTCAATGGCGCCGCGCCCGTATAGATAGCCGTCGCGAATTACTGCCCCAAAGGGATCCACGGACCAAGCCGATTTTTGCGCGCCAACTACATCCAGATGGCCCATGAGCAGCAGGGCACGTGTGGGATCGGAAATGGGCCCGGCATTCAGCCGCGCAATCAACAGGCCGCGGCCAGGCGCGGTTTCGAAGACTTCGTTGGGTATTTGCTCGCGCGTCAAAATGTCCGACAAATAGCGCGCGGCAATCAGTTCGTTTCCCGGAGGGTTGGTCGTATTGATGCGAATGAGATCGCGCAGCCAGGTGGTGGCTTCATCGGAGAGTTTTGGCAGATCAACAGGCCCTGGTGCTGGCTGCTGTGGCTGCGCATTTAGCAGAGGCGCGATGCAGAGCAGTACGAGCGCCAAAATCGTCACAGATCGGGCTGGTCGGCTGGATACCATGCCTGCGGAAAGCTCCTTGTGGGAATACCGGACGCTTGAATCGTATTCAATGTTAACACGCGGTACCGGCATCCGCGCGGCAATCCGATGGCTGGGGTTGACCGCCCTTGCACGGCGTGGCAGCATGGGGCAATAAGGGGAAAATCATGAAACTCTCGCGCGGAGTGTTGGGGTTAATGGCCGCACCACTAATTCTCGCCATGCTGGCGTGGCCGCATGGGGCGCGATCCGCGCAGCCTCGCGACGGTTCTGCATTCAACCTTTCCCCTGTAGTTCAGAATCCCGCTGGCCCGATCCCGCAATCGGATGGGCAGGCCCAAACCCAGCGGCAGCAGCCACCGCCGCCACCCCAGGCAGCGGGAGGTCCGCCATCGCAAGCGACTGCGGGGAAGGGGCCTCAGTTCAATATTAGCGTTGAATCGTCGCTGGTGAAAGTGGATGTAGTGGTTACTGATCAGGATGGAAATATAATTACTGGCTTGACCAAGGACAATTTTCGCGTCACCGAAGACTCGACGCCTCAACAGGTAACTAACTTTGCGCCTACCGATGCGCCTATTACTATCGTAATGCTGATGGAGTTCAGCAGGAATGGTTGGGTTTCCCAACAGGGGATTCAATGGTCCTACCCATTCCTGAACGAGCTAAAGCCCCAGGACTGGACCGCTTTGATTACCTATGACCTGAATACTCATATTGAAGTGGACTTCACCCAGGACAAAGACGAAATCGAAAATGGCCTGCGCCGGCAGATGATTCCTTCGTTTGCGGAAGCAGTCATGTTTGATTCGCTCATTGAGACTCTAGACCGGCTGCAGGACGTGCAGGGCAAGAAGTCGATTCTACTGATTGGCTCGGGATACGATACCTTTAGCAAACATACCCTGGACCAGACTTACAAGCGAGTAAAGCAGAGTGATGTCACGATTTTTTGCGTGGGAATGTCGGAGGACCAGGAAGAACGGAATGAAATGCGTGGCCAGAGCGGGGAATCGCGAATTGGCTACTATCAGACCAAGAATGAATTGAATACTTTCGCCCAGATGACCGGCGGTTATGCATGGTTCCCGCGCTTTGCCGGTGAAATGCCCAGCATCTTTCACAGCGTGGCGCAGTTTCTTCGCAACCAGTACAGCCTGGGTTTCATTCCCTCGGGCGATACCAATGACGGAAAGTATCACAAGATCAAAGTACAGGTGGTGGACAAGGACGGCCAGCCCCTGATGATCGCCAACAAGAAAGGTAAGAAGCAGAAAGCCGTAATTTACGCCCGCCAAGGCTATCAGGCGCGTTCCGGTACGGTCGGTGACTGATAGGGCGCGTTCTTAAACATGATAGAGTTTAGTTTAGAGAGTGAGCGCCTCCGGTTAGGCAAGCTATACTCTGACATCGGCGACCAGGAGTTGGAGCAGCTTGCGTCAGATGCTGACTCCCTGAAGCCGATAGCCAGGGAAGTATTGCAAGCCGAACTTACTCGAAGAGGTTTGAAAGTTGAACTACAAAGCGCTGTCGCAAGCGGGGAGCGCGCCACTCCGGGAAAGCTCATAACGCTTCGCAGGTTCCGGGATGCTCCCCAAGCTTTGCTTGCCAAGACTATTCTAGAATCGGCCGATGTGGAGTGTTTCCTAGCGGATGAAAACATGATTCGAATGGATTGGTTCTGGTCAAACTTTATCGGTGGAATCAAGCTTTGGGTCAGAGAGGAAGATGCCAGCACCGCAGCGGAATTGCTGGATCAGGAAGTTCCCGGGGAAATTGACGCGGATAGCGTGGTAGAATAACGGACATTCGTGCGGGCATTAATGGCGGGAGATTGATACGGCGCCGCAGGATTCAGGCATAACTCGATGACAGGTGTCCTTCAATAACCCCGGCTCAGTTCCACTTGATTTAAGAGTTCCCGACCGGTGAACCAGCGTTCCAGGTTTTCGGCTAGAAGAGCCCCTTGGCGCTCCCACAAATGCTCGGTCACTCCTGCGACATGCGGAGTGATCAGAAGATTTTTAACTTGCCATAGTGGACTTTCCGGGGGTAACGGTTCTCGCTCGGTCACGTCGAGGGCGGCACCCGCGATTATTTCTCGCGCCAGGGCCTCCATCAGAGCGGGTTCGTCGATTAATGTTCCGCGAGCCACGTTGACTAGATAAGCCGTATGCTTCATGGCTGCCAACTCGTGTGGGCCAATCATGTGGGTGGTCTTTGGGGTTTCCGGCGCGGCGAGTATGACGAAGTCCGCCTCTCTGAGCGCTTCCACCAACTGCTCCTGAGCAAAAAGCTTTTTTGCCAGCGTAGTATCGCCATGGCCGGAGCGGGTAACCGCGTGAATTGTCATGCCAAATGCCTCGGCGCGCCGGGCGACTTCCTGGCCAATGGCGCCAAACCCAATGAGCAACAAGACTGAGCCGTGTAACTCCCGCGGAGGCACATTCGCGCCCCATATTTCCTGCTGGCCCCAGTGCGACTGGAGCTGGAAGCCCACTGCATCCGGCAGCCGCCTGGCCATTGCCAGCACCAGGCTCATGACGTGCTCGGCAACAGGCACGGAATGAACGCCTCGCGCATTGGTCACTGTCACGCCGCTTTCCCGCAGCGCGGGAAACATCAACTGGCCGATCCCGGTGGCCGTGGAATGAATCCATTTCAATTGGCGCGCCATGGCGAATTGCTCCGGCCGTATGGAATAGCCGACAAAAATATCCGTATCGGCGATCTCCGCCGGAAGCATGTCGTAATTCGAAAGATGGATAATCTTCATTTGCGNNTTGCGGCCAGCGGCTGCGAAGGATCTCGGTGAGGCTCTCCGGAGGCCGCCACAAATTGAATTTGTGCCACACGCAAATCACCAGCTTGGTGCTGCGGGGAGAAGTTCGCGCTGCTGGTGAGTCTGGCATTTAGTTGGTTACTTCTTTGGCTGGCGCTTGCTCCGCAGTCAGGATACTGTAATCGGCGGGCGTGGGGAAAGCGCCCGTTACCAGACGCGCGGCGCATGTCGCTATGCAATTCACATGAAATTATTGTTGTATGCACACGACTGGGCGCCAACCATGGGCGGCATTCAGACCGTAACGAGAATCCTCGCTCGCGATTTAAGCGCTCAGAACGATCTCCCTATTGAAGTCACTCTGGTCACCATGACGCCAGCCGGTGAGATGGATGATTCCGCGCTAACTTATCGGGTGGTGCGGCGGCCATCGCTGGCGAGGCTGTTCACTCTGATTCGTAAATCTGAGGTGATCCATATTGCCGGGCCATGTATCGTTCCCCTTGCGCTAAGCTGGCTGCTGGGGAAACCGGCGGTGGTGGAGCATCATGGCTTTCAGGCCATTTGCCCTAACGGACAGCTCCTGTATCAGCCCACGTGTTCGCCGTGCCCGGATAACTTCATGGCCGGCCGCCACTTGGAATGTCTTCGCTGTAATTCCGCCGAAGGCTGGTTGAGTTCATTGCGGCTCTGGCTTCTGACTCTTTTGCGTCGGGATTTGAGCAAGCGCGCGCGCGCCAACATTGTCCCCACGAACTATCTCAGTGGTACGTTGCGGCTGCCGCGCACGCGCGAAATTCCCCACGGGCTACCTCATGCGCCGAAGATCCGCCCTTCGCGCGGTCGTGATGTTGTACATGATCGCGGCGGTGCCGAAGCGCAACACAACGGCGAAGACCTTGCCACTTTCCTTTTTGTCGGCCGGCTCGTAAGCGCCAAAGGGGCAGCCGCGCTGTTGCACGCCGCTGCACGGTTGCAGACAATGGGCTTGGTATTTCGGGTCAATTTCATCGGGGACGGACCGGAAAGGGCGGCGCTGGAAGCACAGGCGCGCGCCTCTGGGCTTGGAGGGACGGTCGTTTTTTCGGGTGCCATGAGTGAGAAAGATTTGGAGCATGCATGGGCAAACTCGATCGCGCTGGTAATGCCTTCGCTGGCCGGCGAAGTTTTCGGCCTGGTAATAGCGGAGGCGATGCTGCGGGGCAAGCCGGTGATTGTCCCGTCCAATGGCGCGCTCGCGGAAGTAGCCGGCGATGGGGGGTTCACATTTCCTCTTGGAGATTACGGCGGGCTGNNGCTGCGGCGCGCGGCGCGACTGGCCGGCGGCGCGCTGAGAAACTATTTGGCGCAACGGCCATGGTGCGCGATCACGCTCGACTGTATGTCGACATCTCCACACTTTCCGTGCGGCCTCAATGACGGAACTCACTACCACGACAATTTCGGGCCTGCACGATTTCGTCCTGGAGCAGGTAATTGCTCCGCTCGCCCGGCCGGGGGCGCGCGCGTTGGACCTGGGAGCGGGAAGCGGCCTATGGGGGATGCGGTTGAAATCGCTCGGTTTCGATGTTGTCTGCGCCGACAAAAATCCCTCAGCATTCCATGCCGGCTTGCCGTTTATTCAAGCCGATTTCGACGCGGGGGATTTTTCCGCGTCCATCGGAGGGGGGCCGTTCGCACTGGTGACCGCGATCGAAGTGATCGAGCACGTGGAANNGGATTTCTTCGCAACATGGGGCGGCTGCTTGCGCGGGATGGCGTCGCCGTGCTCACCACGCCCAATGTGGATAACGTGCCCGCGCGCGTGAAATTCCTCCTAACCGAAAAGATTCGCATGATGGACGAGCACAGCGAAGTCACGCACATCTCGCCCATTTTCTGGGATCTTTTTAACCGGCAATTCCTGCCGCGGGCGGGATTGAAACTGGCAGGGCATCAACTGTTTCCGTCCCGGGGCTATAACGTCACGAGAGCCCGCTACTCGTGGGCCATGCGCGCGCTGGGCAGTGTCCTGCGGGGAGAATGCCGCGACGGCGACAATCACGTGCTGATTTTGCGGCGTAGTCTCCCTCAATAAAAGGCGAACCACCACCGAGGAAATGTATCCAAAATCATGCCGGCGGAGACAGCGCCAGTAACCGCTAGCTGAACGCTCCAGCCCCCGCCTCGGCCACGGAGTGATCTTGCTTGCCCGATCCGCCGCTTACACCAATCGCTCCCACCACTTTTCCATCGCGCTTCAAGGGAATGCCGCCGGCGAAAATCATGACTCGGCCGTGATTGGATGCATGGATACCAAAAAACTGATCGCCGGATTGGGAGTTGCTTCCCAGATCTTTGGTGGTGATATCGAATGCTCGCGCGGTGAATGCCTTATTCAGCGCAATATCAATGCTTCCGAGCCATGCCCCGTCCATTCGAATTTGGGCCACCAGATTCGCCCCTGCATCCACCACGGCTATATTCATGGGCTGGCCAATTTCTACCGCCTTCTTTTCCGCGGCTTCAATTACGCGGCGCGCTTCGGCGAGTGTCGGCATTCTGATTTCCCCCTTGTTGGGTATGCTTAATTTACGACCTGCATAAGAATACTCGAAGTGCTGCCAGTGAAGTTGGTATCCCCGGCGTAAACCGCGGTAATGGAATGCGTGCCCTGGCTCAGACTCGAAGTTGTGAACATCGCTTGATGATTGCCGCCCAGTCTACCCTGGCCGAGATTCATGTGGCCGTCCTTAAAAGTCACGTTACCAGTCGGCGATCCCGCGAACTGCGGAGAGATCGTCGCCATAAAAGTCACTGGCTGGCCTTGGGTGGAAGGGTTGGGTGCAGACGTCAAGCCCGCGGTTGTGGTCGCCTTATTCACTACTTGGCTGAGTGCGGCAGAAGTGCTCGGCAAGTAAGTGCCATCGCCGCCGTAAGCGCCCACTATGGCATACGTTCCAGCCTTGAGTTTCGTGGCCGCAACATTCAACTTCGCCTGGCCGTGACTATTCAGGGCGGCGGAGCCCAGGGCCTGGCTACCAGCCGTAAAAGTGACAGCTCCGGTGGGTTTACCGGAAGTACCAGGCAAGACGGCGGCTGTAACGCTGAATCCCTTGCCGTAGGTGGAGGGGTTCAGCGACGAAGTTACTGTAGTCGTGGTTGAGGCGAGGAGGACATATAACGTCCTCGGAGCAAAAGCGGCGCAAAGAGCGCCGGTTGGATAGTTCTGTACACCCACCTGAAAAGCGCCAGCCGCTGATAAATCGCTGGCGAGTATCGAGACTGTAATTTCCGTCGAGCTCATGAATGTCGAAGCCCGAAAGTTATTATTGACGTAAACATTGCTGCCGCTGGTAAAACCCGTACCATTCAGAGTAAGGGTGAAGCCTGTAGCGCCAGCGGTAACACTTGCGGGCGAAATAGTAGCGAGCGTCAGGGGAGCACTGGTGGTATTGTAATCCGCAGTTACAAGGACTTCGTTGTCGAGGGTCAGATTCTGCGGATTGGTCATGCCGGTAAGGTCATTCTGCCATTCTGTAAACGTCCAGCCGCTGGCGGGAGTCTCCGTGAACGTAAGCACCGTTCCCGAGTCATAAAAGCCATTCATCGTGGAGGTGGGCGAAACGCTAATGCTGCCCGCGCATTCTTCATTCGCATAGTAGACCGGGACAAATTGTGGAGTCATCGCCGCGCTGAAAATAGAATTCACCGAGGGTACGGAAATGGTATGTGTTTGCGCCCCGCCATCACTCCAACTCTGAAATACGTATTGCGTGTTCACGCTGTAGGGCAGCTGTGGAGAGTTAATGCCCAAAGTGTGCTCGCTGCCCGCCGTCCAGTTGGTGTCGTAATAAAGGGAAAAATTCTTGGGTGTATACCAGAAGGCGTTGTCTATCAGTGCGCCGATACCAACGTCCGCCGGCGAAGTGGTAATGGTCGTCACCGCTAGGGGACTAAAAAGCGCCTGCACTGAGGTGGAGGGGGGCATGGATTCCATGTAAACAGTCTTGGGATTGCTGCTCACGGCGCCGGGCATGTATGAGGAGAAGGAATAGAAGTTGTAACCCATGGCAGGGGTCGCGGTCAATGTAACGGATTGGCGTACAGTGTAGAACAGTCCCGAAACTCCGGTGACGTTCATCGGTGCGGGAACCTGGGTCATGCTCCCCGAATTGGCGGGATAAACACTGGGATTGAAGCCTACCAGCTCCACGAAATTGGCGGCATAGACGGTGACGGCGGGGGTAGTGGAGGGTTGCGAAAGCATGTTATCACCTGGCGTTACTGTGATGCTGTGGCTTTCCGCCACGTTATCGTTCCAGCGCCCGTAAATATACGTTGTGCCGCTCAGGGTTTGGGCATCGGCGGAAACGCTCAATGTGTGCGTGGAGTTCAATGGCCAGGAAAATACCTGCGGGGCGGTCAGCGGTTGGCTATCCACAATGATTTGAAGTCCCGGCGGATTGGTTGTTACCGTTACTTCCGTGGGAATTATGGAGTAAAGGCGCATAATCCCGTCAATATCCGACGCTGTGTAACCCACTGCATTGGATAGCGGGATTCCCGGCGGTATTGATTCCAGTGTGGGGCCGCCGTTGGCTGAAAAGGCAAACGGAATGTAATGCATGATGGAGCCGTAGTCGTAAAGGGTCAGATTCTGGTCGTTATCAAGCAATTGGTTGAAATTGATGGCCGAGCCTTTGATCACGTTTTGATAGTTGTAGGTAACATAGGTGTCGCGATCCGATCGCGATTGTTCGTGCCAAAGTCCAATAACGTGCCCAAACTCGTGGAGCAAGGTGCCTAGCGTACAGCTCGCCGACCCGCCCACCGATTGCTCGCCGCCGACCCTGCCCACCGATGACTCGCACTGACCACTGAAGTTGCCCGCGTCAAAATCAAAATTGACGTAGTCCGTTTGGTTGGTCCAGGGAATGAACTGGATAAAATTGGGAAACGTAGCATTAAACTGATCGAGCGCAGCTGTCAAATTCGTGGCGCTATTGGTAATGATATAAGGAATTTGATGCACGCCGCCCACGCTGGGCCATAAATAAGCCGGGTAGGCGACGCCTACTGACGGCGGGGGGTTAGAATTCCGGCTGAGGCGCGGCTCGACCCTGTCGAGCAAAATATCGCCCTCATACACATTGGAGCCATTGAGGGCCTGATAAGTCACGCTACGCCCCCGGTAGATTCCGGTGCGGATCAGCGGATTGCTTTCCTGCGCGCCTATTTGTGGCGCCATCCACAGGCCCGCCAGAATCAGCAGCAACGTGGCAAGTATCTGGCGCGAAAATGCGGCTGTCATCATTCAATCTCCCTTCCTAATTTCCGTTGCTTTCACTTCATCGCTAGCAATCCACCCGCAATGCCCAGGGGGTTTCATGTGAATGTAAGCCGCATGGCGGATGAAATACTTCCGATGGCAGGATACCATTCCCGCCGGGCATTTTCCGAGGAAAAAAGACATACTACGCACCGGATCTCACAACCGGAGCCGACCAATAAAATATGTTGCATGAGTGGGCTGGATAGGGCAATCTATATCGCAAAATTAGGGTATAGACCCTGAGGGTGGGCACGATGAACATTTCCAGATCAAACACTTTGACCGCGGAGCTTGTCCGCGGCGACGCCTTAGGCGTTACCGCATGCTTGCAACGCTTGGTTATAATGGCCGCCGCACTGGCCATTATGGTGGGAGGCCGCACCGCCCCAGCGCAAGCTCGCCCGCAAAATCTGCCCCAAGCTGCCAGCGGGGCGACCACTGCGACGGGAGGCTCCGACCAGGATGCTCCCAAGCCCCGCCCCGAATTTAACGATGATGAGGACGGCAGCAAGCTGTTGCAGCGCATGGAGTGGTTCTATGGCCCGCGCAAGTATCCCCTGGGCCATTTGCCGCCCCGAGGGCGCCTAAACGCCCTCCAGCAGAAGGCCGCGAAGGATGCATTGGCCGCCGCCGGCCGCCGTCCGGCGGGCCGTCGCCTCATAACGCAGCCTGCTTGGACCTCGGACGGGCCGCAGCCGATCAATGAGAGTATCTTTGGCGAGGGTCCCGCCACCGGGCGCACCACCGCGCTGGCCATTGATCCCACCAATACTCAGGTAATTTACGCGGGAGCGGCGGAAGGTGGTGTGTGGAAGACCACCAACGGTGGCACAACCTGGACGCCCCTGACCGACGCGCAGATGTCGTTGGCCACTGGCTCGATTACGATTGACCCTGAGAACCACAACACGATTTATGTGGGTACCGGCGAAGCAAACTTTAGTGTGGACAGCTATTACGGCGCGGGGGTACTGAAATCCACCGATGGTGGCGCCACCTGGACCTTGAACCAGGGACCTTTTGGTCTTGGTGATCAGTGCAGCAATGCCAGCATCGGGGCCATTGCGGTGCAACCGACTAATAGTAACGTCGTCCTTGCGGGCACTGAATACTGCGGCTTGTTTCGTTCCGCCGACGGCGGCGTAACGTGGTCCCAGCCCGCCACCGCGCCGAATAATATCGCGGGAAACTCGATCATTTTCGATCCGGCTAATCCGACCACGGTATATGGTTCGTTCGGCTATATCTTTGGCGGCGGCACACCGGGCATTTACAAATCCGCTGACAGCGGCGTTACCTGGGTGCTGATGAACGGCTCCGGTAGCACCGTCTTGCCCGCGGGCGGACGCGAAACCCTCGCGCTTGCCGCCTCCAGTTCTTCCACCCTGTATGTGGGGATACAGGACCCCAGTAATCTGGGCAATCTGCTCGGATTGTACAAGAGCACTGATGGGGCCAACACCTGGGCCCAGTTGACCAATACGCCCGACTATTGCACGCCGCAGTGCTGGTACGACTCCCCTTTGGCGGTCTCACCAGTAAATCCGAGCGTGATTTACGCCGGCGGGGGCGGGGATTCGCCTATTTACGTCTCGCTGGACGGCGGTGTCACCTGGAATCAACAACGGGACAATTCGGAAATACACGTGGATGAGCATGCGTTCGCATTCACCGCCGACGGCTCGACGCTATATTGCGCCGGAGACGGTGGAGTATGGGTAACAACCAACCCAACCGGCGCGACAGTCACTTGGACGAGCCTGAACAGCACATTCGCGACGGCGGAATATTATCCAGGCCTCTCGATCAATCCGAGCAATGTAAACAACACATTCGCCGGCACTCAGGATAATTACACCGAACAATACACAGGCTCGCCCGAGTGGACAATCATAACGCCCTGCGGGGATGGCGGGGCCACCGCGATTGACTTCGTCAATCCCCTGAACATCTACGTGAACTGCATTGAGTTGTCACTGTATAAATCCACGGATGGCGGAAACACTTTTTCGCAGATGACCAATGGGTTTAACTTCAGCGACTCAACAGCGTGGACGCCTCCGCTGGTGATGGATCCGGAGAATTCCGCGACCCTGTACTTTGGGACTAACTTCGCCTACCAAACCACGAACGGCGCGGGGCTCTGGACCGCCATTTCTCCCGATATTACCAAGGGCAATGGCGACAACCTGAGCGCCCTTGCGGTGGCGCCCTCGGACTCGAATACAGTGTATTCCGGCTCGAATCAGGGCGCTCTAAACGTAACGCGAAATGCCACTGCGGGCGTGGGAGCCAGCTGGTCGAATATTGGCTCGGTGACCGAACTGCCCAATCGCGCCATCACGGCCATTGCCGTGGACCCCACCCACCCCACCACCGCGTATTACACTTATTCCGGTTTCAACGACAGCTTCGGCCACGTGTTCATGACCACCAACGCTGGCGTTAGTTGGACCGACATCAGCGGAGATCTTCCCAACACGCCAGTGGATTCCATCCTCATCGATCCCGACGTTCCCGGCACGATTTTTATCGGCACGGATATAGGAGCTTTTTACACAAGTGCTACGGGCGGAAGCTGGTCCACCTTGGGGACTGGCCTCCCCAACGTAGTGGTTACGGGCTTGGCCCTGTACAATTCCACGCGCACCTTGCGCGCGTCCACGCATGGGCGCGCCATGTGGGACTTGAATATCGCTTCACTGCTCCCCGTGCCCACAATCGCCTTCCTGGCTCCTCCAAGCGCAATTGCGGGTGGGTCATCTTTTACATTGACGGTCAATGGAGATGAATTCGATTCGCAATCGGTGGTGGAATGGAATGGAGCCGGGCTGACAACTACGTTTGTAAGCGCCTCGGAGGTGACCGCAACGGTTCCGGCAAGCGACATTGCTCTGGCGGCTGCCGTGTCCGTCTCGGTGCTCAACGTGGATTCCGGCGAGAGTTCAAATATTGTGACCTTTGATGTTGATAACCCTGTTCCATCGGCCAGTTCACTCTCCCCCCCCAGCGTGCTCCTAGGCAGCGGGCAGTTCACCCTGACGGTGAATGGCTCGGATTTTGTTACCACATCGGTGGTGCAATGGAATGGCGCAGCCCTGACAACTACATTCGTCAATAGCGGTGAAGTGACGGCCGTTGTTCCCGCCAGCGATGTGGTCAACGCGGGTACGGCGATGGTTACGGCCATGAACCCCGCGCCCGGCGGCGGTACCTCCGGCGCTCTTACGTTCACCATTGACAATCCGGCTCCGTCGGCAATTTCACTTTCTCCCAGCAGCGCGACCGAAGGCGGCGCGCAATTCACCCTTACGGTGAATGGATCGGGCTTTATTGCTTCTTCCTCGGTGCAATGGAATGGAAGCGGGCTGACCACCACATTTGTGAACGGCGGCCAACTAACAGCCGTTGTTCCCGCCAGCGACATCGCCAATGCCGGCACCGTGCCGGTGACGGTGAAGAACCCCTCGCCGGGTGGCGGCACTTCCAACGCACTCACCTTTACTATTAATAACCCCGTGCCCGCGGCCACCACCATTGCACCCAATAGCGCTACGGCAGGCGGCGCGGCATTGACGCTGACAGTGAATGGCTCCAATTTTGTGGGCACTTCGGCGGTGCAGTGGAATGGTTCGCCGCGCACGACGACGTTTGTGAGCAGCCATAAGGTAACAGCAAAGATTACTGCTGCGGACATAGCCCTGGCGGGGACGTTTCCGGTCGCCGTCCTAAACCCCGGACCAGGAGGGGGTACATCCAATTCGCTCACGTTCACCGTAAATAATCCGAGGCCGACAGCAACGTCGCTATCGCCGAGCAGCACCACGGCGGGAGGCCCGGCGTTCACGCTAACGGTAACCGGAACGAACTTCGTCTCGACGTCGGTGGTGAACTGGAACGGGTCGAGTCGGACGAGCACGTTTGTAAACGCGACAAAAGTTACCGCCATGATTACGGCTGCTGATATCGCTACCGCGGGAACAGCCAAGGTAACGGTGACGAATCCCGCACCCGGCGGTGGAACATCCAGCCAGCTTACGTTCACCATTGATAATCCCGTGCCTCGGGCAATTTCGCTTTCACCCAGCAGCGCCAATGCGGGCGGCCCACAATTTACGCTGACCGTGAACGGCACCGGTTTCGTAGCTACTTCATCCGTGCATTGGAATAGTGGCAGCTTAACCACCATATTCGTGAACAGCGGGCAGCTGACCGCAACGGTTCCAGCCAACGACATCGCCAATGCGGGTACCGCGTCCGTGACGGTGGTGAATCCGTCGCCCGGCGGTGGCACGTCCAATGCGCTGACATTTACCATAAATGCCTCCACGCCAACGATCACCTCCATTCAGCCCAACAACGCCACCGCCGGTGGCTCGGCGGTTACTCTCACGGTGAATGGCACAAATTTCGCCAGCACGTCGATGGTGCAATGGAATGGTTCGGCGAGAACCACCACATTCGTGAGCAACAGAAAGGTAACAGCGATGATTACGGTGGCGGATATCGCTCTTGCGGGCACGTTCCCTGTAACCGTAATGAACCCTGGAGGGGGCGGCACTTCCAACGCTGTTACGTTTACGGTCGATAATCCCAAGCCCACGGCAACGGCGCTCTCGCCGAGCAGCACGACAGCGGGGGGCGCTGCCTTCACCCTCACTGTGACGGGAACCAATTTTGTCTCAACGTCGATAGTGAACTGGAATGGGTCGAGCCGGACGAGCACTTTTGTGAATGCGACGAAAGTGACCGCCATGATTACGGCCGCGGACATCGCCACGGCAGGCACAGCCATGGTGACCGTAACCAATCCAGCCCCGGGCGGCGGGACATCCGCGCCGCTGACGTTCACTATCGACAATCCGATTCCCACCACCAAATCGCTTTCGCCGCCCAGCGCGACGGCGGGCGGTGGGTCATTTACCTTGACGGTGAACGGGACAAATTTTGTGGCTAAGAGCCAGGTGCAGTGGAATGGCTCGAACCGCACAACCACTTTTGTGAGCGACACGGAAATTACGGCTACGATNNCCGCGGCGGACATCGCCACGGCCGGCACGGCCAGCGTGACGGTGGTTAACCCGTCGCCCGGCGGCGGAACTTCCAATGCCCAGACGTTCACCATCGATAACCCGGTGGCCGCCCTTACCAAGCTCACGCCCAGTAATACCGAGCACGGCGGCGCTGCATTCACGTTGATTGTGGCGGGGACTGGGTTTGTATCCACTTCTCAAGTGCAATGGAATGGATCGAACCGGACGACCACGTTTGTCAGCAAGACTCAGGTGAAGGCGGCAATCACAGCAGCGGATATTGCCAATCCTGGCACCGCCCAGGTTACCGTCGTCAATCCCTCGCCGGGTGGTGGGACGTCGAACGCACTGACGTTCACGATCAACTGAGGCAAACTGTTCGCTCTTGTTGCGAATAGGGCGCGAATCAGACTTGCATGATTGCTGGGTCAGTTGCCCTGAGGTGTTCCCGTCCGATCCTCTAACGGGCCGGTGAATTAGCGGGGTAGGTGATGGTTGTTCCATGCACCCGCGCAAACGGGGTCAGTCTGTGCAGGCGAGGATTGGATTTGCTGATGATTTCGAGCACCGGGATGTCGCGGGCCGCGAAAGCATCGGCTACCAGCGAGCGGTGGCATCGCCACGGCACTGCCTCCGCGCACATGAGCGCGCTCGTTTTCGTGCACGCCAGTTTCACCGCCCGTTCCAGGCCCGCTAGAAATTCGGCCGTTTGCATGTAATCGGCATAGCCGCGAAAACTGGTATTGCGCCAGCCGGTATTTATGGAGTTAGACCTCGGCCGCCGGCGGCCACCGAGCTTTTTCAAATAGACATATCCAATCCCTGCGTTCCGCAATGCGGTCGCTAGCACCACTTGGCCGAATTGTGGATTGTGGCGAGAGCGGGGGATTGTCCGGATGTCAATCACTCGCTGAACCCCATTGGATTTCAGCAATTCTATAAATTCAGCCAGTGGTCGGGTCGAATGTCCGATTGTGAAAATAACCCCGCGAGTTTCTTCGTCCCGTATTTTCTTGCGATCTGATTTTGTGCGGTTTGGCGTGTTCTTTCCTGTCATCGAAGAATCCCCGTTGGGTAACCGAAAAGTCCTGCCAATCGGCGCCGGTGCTCGGCCGTGAGCGGAAAACAGAGATAGTAGTTGAATCGCCGGACGCCCGGCTGTATGCTTGCGGAGCGTTCGAGCCAGCGGCAGCAGAATCCCAGAATATNNGACGCATTCAGCCTGCTCCTGGTGAGGTTCACTTCGCAAAATTTGGAGGAGGTCTTACATTCCGCTTCCCTACCTGAGGAGCAATTGATTATGGCTAAGAGATCCAGATTTATACCCCGCACATTTTCTGCATTGACCTCTCTATTTGGCGTGGCTGCGCTATCCCTGGCGGGATGGTCGTTTCTCGCGGCTCCGACGGGGGCCCAAACCGTGCCAGCAAATGTCAGCTTGACGCAAATCAGCACTGATCCCTTTACCGTTCCTCCTGGCCAGCACGCCACCGAGGTCGAACCCCATGAACTCGCCAACGGTTCAACAATTGTGGGCGCCTTCCAGACCGGGCGCATTGCCCCGGGCGGCTCGACTGATATTGGCTGGGCTACTTCCCAGGATGGCGGCGTAACCTGGACCCACGGATTTCTTCCCGGCGTAACCATTGGCGAAGGCAGTGGTCCGTACGACGCAGTGAGCGATCCGGCCGTCGCCTTCGATGCTAAGCATGGGGTATGGATGATTGCTTCATTGCCGATTTTGAATAGTGGACGAACTCCCGCGGTAATTGTCAGCCGCTCAACCGACGGAGGTCTTACCTGGCAAAACCCCGTCAGCGTGGATCCCAACGTGGATAGCTCCGACAAAAATTGGATTGTGTGCGATAGCACCTCCACAAGCCCGTTTTACGGCAATTGCTATGTGGAGTGGGACAATCCTGACACCGGCGATGGAATTTTGATGTCTACATCCACGGATGGCGGACTTACCTGGGGCACGCCGGTTGCGCCACAGGGCAATCCCAGCGGTATCGGCGGACAGCCTCTGGTACAGCCCGGCGGGACCGTGGTTGTACCCATCGAAACCAACGGCATGTCATCATTTACCTCGACCAATGGCGGCGTGAGCTGGAGCAAGCTGGTTACCATTTCCAACGTCAAGACCCATCTGGATGCCGGCGGGATTCGCAGCGGACCCCTGCCCTCCGCGGCGGTTGACGGCGCGGGAACGGTTTGGGTAGTTTGGGAAGATTGCCGGTTTCGCACCAGTTGCTCGACCAACGATCTGGTGTACAGCACATCCACCAACGGTACGACTTGGACTGCGGTTGCTCGAGTTCCCATTGACGCCACAACCAGCACAGTGGATCACTTCATCCCCGGAATCGGCATAGACCCCGCGACCTCCGGCGCCAGCGCGCATGTCGGCATTCACTATTACTTTTATACGAACACTAATTGCACGACTGCCACGTGCAAGCTCCACGTCGGCTATGTTGCCTCAGGCAATGGCGGTACTACGTGGAACAGTGCGGTCCGGTTGGCTGGCCCCATGCACTTGAGCTGGCTGCCTAATTCGCAGAACGGCCTGATGGTGGGGGATTATATCGCCACCGTTTTTAACAACGGCGTGCCCCACGGCATATTCGAAATAGCCGCCGCGAACTCAGGAACTACTTTCAACGAGTCAACCTACACCGCTCAGGGTTTGACGGCGGCAATGGCTGGCCCGCAGCTTTCCTCCAAGGGCGACCGTGCATTGCCCAACGTCCATGGCGATCCCATCGAGAAGGAACAGCCTGAGAAGGGCGTTCCTCCTTCGAAGCGTTCTGCTCGGCGCAGCGCAAAGAAGTAACCTCGAATCTGTTCTGCAGGGGCGGCGCGGATAGGATCTGGCCTGAAAACGGGCCAGCCTCCGCGCCGGTACTCCTCCAAGGCGGGAGCAGCTCTGGAACCCGGCGCTGTGGCGCGCCAGGCTGCGGAGTCGTTTTTGAGCTTATGCCGCAATATGGCGGCGAATGCACGGAGAAGGTGGTGCATAATTTCAAAGTGAAAGCTCCGGACGGAAGCCAGCGCAAGCCGGCCTCATTTTTGACACAAGAGGCAATCTGTATGGCACTACTTAGGCTGGTGGTACCGGCGCCTGCCTCATCGGCGAGGTCAACATGGGCTGCGGAACAGTTTTCGAGGTCACGCCGTAGGATTCGGTTCCGCGCGCGTCAGCCGCTCCGGGAGCGGAGTCAGCGCTTTTTCGCATGAATTAAGTTGTTGTCGGGGTCGCGGTCAATCATCTTATTCAGGGGATCGATGCCGGCCTGCGCGGGAAGTTGATCCACAGTCACGGTGAAATCCATCTTGGGCCGGTCAACTAGGTGTTTCTGTAAATAGAGATAGTGGCCGCCGGCATCCAGCACTCCGATGTCGAACCAGTCATGGATCGGCAGCTCGGTTTCCTGGCCACGTCCATCCGAGCGGTATTTTAGCGACTCGGTGGACAGGTGCACGTCGTACTTCCCATCGGGACGTGCGATGTAATAAGCCGAAACCGCGCGATTCGCATATAGAGTGATATTTTCGAATAGATCATCATACAGGTACATATATTCCGGTGGCGTTTCTCTCTTAAGGTAACTAATCAAGTCCAGCGACGTGGAATACGGAGGCCCCTGAAAAGCGTAGGCCTTCACGAACTGGGAAAGAGCCCGGCTGACGGCCGCTTCCCCGATGTAATCCTGCAGCGCATACATCACCAGGCCACCCTTGTTGTAATGGATATAACCCTGGTAGGGCTGCACCTTATACAATGGATTTTCCTCGTTGTGTTCCTGCGCCCGGCCCCGCAGATAGCCATCCAACTGGAAGCGGAGGAATTTGCGCATGGATTCTGGCCCGTAAGTATGCTGCATCACCATGAGCGCGGTGTATTGCGCAAGAGTTTCCACGACAGAGGTTTCGCCTTCCACGGCCGCGGCGTCCACCTGATGCCCCCACCACTGATGCGCCGTTTCGTGCGCGGTCACAAACAATGGCATGTTGATGGCGTCCACTTGTTTCGGGTTGACGTAAGTGATGAAGCCGATTTCCTCGGAGTAGGGAATCGTGTTGGGAAAGGATTCGGCGAAAGACCCGTAGCGCGGAAACTCGAGGATGCGCAACTGGTGGAATTGAAAGGGGCTGTACGCCGCCGTGCAGTAATCCAGTGTCGCTTTCAGACCGCGCATCATCGTGTCCAAATTATAGGCGTCGCCTGGCTGGTAATAGATTTCCAGATTGACATCGCGCCAGTGGTCGCGCATCACGGCGTAGCGCGCCGAATTCATAGACACAATGCCGAGGATAGGCGCGTCCATCTTGTAGTGAAAATAGTGGCGGCCGCCGGCCAACCATTCGTTTTGCAGATAGCCCGGCATGACGGCAATCTGATCCGGAGCCGTACTCACCGTACCCTCGAAATTCACCCAGTCGGATTCCGTGCCGTCAGCATTGAACCGCCGCGCGGCCAAATCGCTGAGCGGAGGAAGCCGCCGGCTCGGCGCAAGGCCGTGGCGATGACGAGCGCTGTCGTCGGTCAGCTCGATTTCCTTCCAGTAGCCCACATAAGGGACATATGCGTTGCTGACAAAGCTGCCGTTGTTGACGATATCGCCGTTGGCCATTCCGTTCACAAAGCCCGGATTGGGATAGCGTAAGTGGAATTGCAGTTCCATGCGTCCGCCAGGTGGAATCGGCGATCCAAGCTGAAAAATGTAAAAGCCCAGGGCCGCATCCTGGATCACCGGAGTCTGGCCCCCCGTGAAACTTAACTTCTTCACTTCAATGATCGGCCGCGGAAGCGGCGAAACATCTTCCGGCCAGATGGTGAGCGCGACGCGATCCATCGGCTTTTCAGTCTTGTTCTCAAGCCACATGGAACCGGAAAAGTCTGCGACACGATGGGCGTTATCGATATCTACGTTGAAGCGCAGATCCATGACCCGTGCCTGCGGCATGGACAAATATGGCGCGTATTTTTTCTCGTACTGCGCCCGGTCCTCATCGTTCCTGAAGCTGTTGCGATAGGTGTTGAGGACGTTGGTGTTGTAAAAAATGAACCCGCCCACGGCGATAAATCCCGCGAGTGAAACAGCCAGGCCCAGACGTGACGCGTTCGTAAGACGGCTTCCGGCAAGGCGAAAACGTTCGCGCCAGCCTCCCTCCATTCCGCGCACCCACAGCAGATTGGTGAGAATCGCCAGCGCCACGGCAAAAAGCGCCCAGTAGAGGTGGAACCAGAAAATCGGTGCGGCGTAGGGTCCGTAGCCGTTCATGTCCGAGTAAATGTAAAACGGCCCCGAACCCAGCAGATATAAGTGGTGCTGAAAACCAGCCGCCGGCAGCGCGATCAGCGCAATGTAGTAAAGGACCATGACGAAGTGGCCCAGATATTTCTGGTTCACCAGCGTGTGGATGAAAAGCGCAAAAACGCATAAAACCCAGAATCCAATTAGCCGAATGCCGAATAGCTCAGTGAAATACAATCCGAATTGAAAATGATAATAGCCATGAATCACTTGAACCAGCATGCCCGTGAGCATGACCAGAAACATCAGCAACACCTGCACCAGCATCAAAGCGCCAAGTTTTGACGAAAACATCAGCCACCGCGGTGCAGGCGTGGCATCGGCTATTTGCGCCATATTAGCGTCGCGCTCGCGCCACACCAGCTCACCGGCGTAAAAGGTGATGATGGCGAGCGCAAACACCGTGAAGCCGCCGCCGCCCTGTTCGGTCATGCGATACGTTACCGGATACACGGGGATCGCGATGGGGTTTAGGAGCCCGCTCGCGGCGATAAAGGAGAAAATAGCGCCCGCCAGGGCCAGCACCGCGAAAAATACATTCTTCACGGTTTCCGTGAACTGGAGCCGCGTCAGTGAGACCAGCTCGCGAAAATATGCGTTCGCGGAGAAAACCGGATGCACAACGGGATAGAGCACCGGAGATAGAGCGGCGACTTCCATGCTGTCCGGCACANNTGGCGCGGCCGGCGAGAAGAAACAGAAAAGGAGAATCGGGCGTAGGTGAATGCAAAGACCAGCACTCCCAATCCCACCCAAATAACGCGATTTAGGAGCAACGGGCCAGTAAATGGAATGAGCTGGTGATTGCGCTCGAAGGGCGTCCAATATTGGGTTATCCGATCAATGGCATTGCTGCCGAAAGGGTCCAGAAGCGCGCTGGCCAAGCTGGTGCTGATGCCTGTGGACATCTGACCCGCGGTAAAAATACCGAGGAGCAGAATTGCACTGCCTGCATAGACCGGGAGCATGCGCCGGCCTAAAGCGGCAATGGCGAAAAAGATGGCCGTGGTGAAAATAAGATTAGGAATCACCAGATAGACGTACGGCTGAAGGTAATTCACCAGGTGTTCGGGGCCGATTCGCGTCGAATCCAGCCATGGCGTATGAACCGCGAGCCATGCGCCCAGACCCACACCTGAAAAGATCAAGAATTGCAGGCAGAGGACACCGAGAAATCGTCCTACCAGGTAATCGAGCTTTGTGATCGGAGCGGTATAAAAAAATGCGGTGGAGTTCGAATCCACATCCTGGAATGTGGCTTGGCCTGCCAGCGACGCGGTGATGATCGCCCCGAAAACACTCATGTAAACGATGATTTGGTTAAGCGCATAGGGAGAATTGACGAGTACTTTTCCGCCGGTACCGAAATCCACCGACGAGCCACTGAAAGCGCCTCCCGAAAGCAGCATGAAAAGCATGCCCAGCCCCAGAAGAATAAGAAAATATATATAAGTGGAGATTCGGCGTAGGCGCTGATGAACCTCAAAAAGCAGGATGGTAATGGTCATGGGTTCAGTTAGCATGGCCGGCGGAGGAATCCTCGGATT
>PKXT01000060.1 GCA_003133505.1 Acidobacteriota bacterium | reverse complement strand
AGATGCAAAACAGGATGCCGATGGTCAGGAGCTTGTGTCCGTCCATGCCCAGAAACTGGACTCGCGACAAATCAGGGAGCCGCAGATTGGCCTCGCCGGCCGCTTCGGGTCCGGGCTGTGCATTTACCGCTGCCGCGGCGGTGGAAATAGCGCTGAATAGCAGAGTGGCAAAAATCGCGCCACACCCGCGGGTAATACGGCTTCGTAGAGGCGAGTTGTCGCCTGCGAGCCTGGTTTGCATCTGGATTCCTCCGTTAGAGAATCGGGTCGAAAGATTGCCACACATCGGCGCGCGACCTCCGAAACCGTGGGTGGGGCAGAAAAATACCGCGTTGCCGCCTCGCGCTCTGGAAAGTGCCGCCGAAAATTTGTGACCGCTGTTGAGAATTTCGCTGGACTAAACCGGGTGAAGTCCAGGATTGGCGTTTGTAGCAGAAAATGGCCGTTGCCGTCAACTAATTGCGGGATGCGCCGTGCCCTAATCCGTCCGGTCAGGCTTTAGGCAAGTGGCGCGGTGCAATGGGCAGTCCCAATCTCCCTGCAACGGGGAATACGACTTCCGCTACGGTGACCTAAATAGAAACTTCCCGCTCACCTACTGGGGAGATTTCATCTACCCAACCGCCACTGCCACGTCAAGAGTTGCCACGCTTCTGGTGAATTTCATGGTGGGGTCTGCAGCTTCGCCTTGGGTTTTACCCTGGATAGGGCAGTAGACTACATTCAAATTAATGGGGCAAGGCGGATGGGATTTTGGTACCGGGTCAGTTTGAAAATTCTTCCTCTTGACCACGCTGTCCTCTGTGCCATCATAGAGCCATGCCAAAACGCTCAAGCCCATTATGTCGTTCGTCTTGTCGTCGAATGCCCTGTATTTATCAATCTTTCGACGCTTAATTTTTTCTCGTATCGTATGGGCGAATGTACTCCACGATGGAAGTCTGCGATGACCATCTTTCCAAATTACAAATAGGTCATCCGGCTCACCAACCTGCATTTTATGAACGAGGTGCGCTTCATACATCGCTTCAAGAACATCAATTGCCGTCCTTTGCCAACTTCGGTCAGGGTAAACGTGGGGTAAATCGTCTTGATCGACGGTGGGACACCCGCACGGCCCCCGCCGCTGGCTCGCGCCTTCTCGGGCTTGGCCAAAACAAGCGGCAGTGATAGCACCAACAGCAGGGCGCCAGCAAGGCTAACCTGGAAGTTCATGGGCTTCCTCCTATGAAGGCATCCGACCATTTGCGCTACGTCATGCAACACGGAGGTTGCCGGCGCCGCCTCGCGCGCGCTCTCACACACACTGGGGAAGGCGGAAATCACTCCGAGCCAACCACCACAATNNCGAGAAACCGCTCCGCTTATTAGTGGAAACTGGCCGCTGCTAATGGGGACCAGCGCCGCGATTGCGCGCGGGCGACCGGCGGCAGCGTGGGATACGCCGGTTAGTTCGTCCCTTGGTATTCGTAAGCGCCCATATCCACGGTGCCGCCGACGATTCGCTTCTTGCCCGCGAGATCCTTATTCGGCAGATTCGGCGCGTTGTTGTCGCCCGCATTGATGGCTGGCGACCTGGATTGCAGTTGATAGTTGCGCTGAATGGGACTTACGAATAGCGGATTCGCGGAGATATTCCCATTGATATCGCTTTCAGATGCGCACGTTCCCAGCAGCCCCGTGCCATTGGGAGTATAGGCGTCATTGTCAGTGAACTGCGGGGGTGTCTGGTCATAGGTGGAATCGCAGTACACGGCGTTCTGCCCGTTGGCTCCGGTGAAAATGTTATTGAAAAGAAGAACCTGGTTATCAAAGCCCGTCGCGTAGAGCGCCGATCCCTGCGCTGACTGCAAATTGCCCGCCACCGTATTGTTGACCAATACGGGGCCAATCGAGCCAGAGGGAATGGAGATGTAAATACCCGCTCCCTGGCCTGCCGAGTTGCCCTGCACCAAATTTTGAATCAGCAATTCATTTTCGGAATTCACCAGCCAGATGGCCCCGCCTTCCGATCCCGACGCGTTATTTCCAGTGAAAATGTTATTCATAATGGTGGGCGTGCCCGCGGAAAACAGGGTCATGCCGCCACCGGAGGATCCCCAGGTGTTCTTTGAGATGGTATTGCCAATGACCTGCGCGGAGGCCGCTCCCACCACCGCGATACCTCCACCGCCCACGCCACCGGAGCAATCCTGCTGCGAGTTATTGCGAATCATGTTGTTCTTGATGACCGCGGAGCTGAAGTCCACATAGACGCCCCCGCCGCCGTCGCACGCGACGTTGTTTTCGATGATGTTTCCCTCCACGGTTGGCGATCCACCGGAGATGGAAACTCCGCCGCCGTCGTAGGAAGAACTGGTGGCCGCGCCGTCTTCGATGGTAAAGCCCATCAGAATGGAGCTGGTGGTTTCGCCGGAATCGAAGGTGACAACGGAGCCAACGTGATTTCCATCAATGATGGTTGTCGTCGGGCCGCTCACGCTCATCACCGTGATGATTTTGCCGTCGAAGTTAATATTTTCGGTGTAGGTGCCAGCGCTCACCTGGACGACGTCGCCATCGCTCGCGACATTAATTCCATCCTGGATGGTGGGCTGCTGCGACGGAACTTGAATCACCTTGGCCGAAGCGGTGGCAGGCAAAATTGCGACCAATAGGAGTGCGGCAACTGGGGCTATGGAAAAATTAAGGCTGCGTCGTTCAATCACGATTGAGTTCTCCTGTGGGCCTTCGCCCGTGCGATTTGTGCAGGGAATCTTTATATAGCGGAAGCCGCTCGCGCACAAGCAGACGTTTCCCAGCGCGTCGGCTTTAGTTTTGCTCCTGTTACAATCGGAACCCGATGGAACTCAACTCATTCACTCGAAACATTTGGCAGAGCGCGGCCGCGCCGCATAAGGGCCGTTTTGCGGCGTGGATGGCACGCATTCTCCATACGCTGGTGTTGTTGGGCGGCCCGGGAATTTTTCTACTGGCGTTTCTGGATTCGTCGGTGCTGTCGTTTCCCGTGGTGACGGACCTGCTGATTATGCAACAGGCGATTTCAAGCCCACCCCGCATGATTTACTTCGCGGCGATGGCGGTGGTGGGATCGCTGGCCGGCTGCTTTCTGCTCTATTGGCTGGCTTGGCGGGGCGGGGAGGCGTTCTATCATCGCCTGAGCAAGACCGGTTCTGAGCATTTGCGGCGCTGGATGGAGCACAACGCGTTCCTGTGCATTTTTGCCGCGTCGCTTCTGCCGCCGCCGATGCCGTTTAAGCCATTCATTATTTTGGCGGGGATCCTGGAAGTTCGCCCGCGGACTTTCGCGACGGCCATAATCGCCGGGCGCGGCTTGCGGTATCTGCTGGAAGGCTGGCTGGCGATTCATTACGGCGCGCAGTCCATTCACTTTGTGCTGGGCCATAAATGGGAATTCGCGGGACTCTCCCTGGCTCTGGTCGCGGTTCTCGCATTGGCGAGCCGACTGATTTCCCGCGCGCTGGCGCCAGCGGCGTAGACGCTGGGCGCTAGGCGATTCCACCTCCTTGCCGCCGACAAAGGGCAAGAGAGATTCCTCACCCGGCAAGGCTGGGATTCTGAATGACGGATCGCGATTAGAGCCAGGAAAGCCAACTGGATTGGCGGACGAGCGCCTGGGAGATGACCTGATTTTCGAAGTTGAGGTTGACGACTGCGCGAAGATTCAGAGGGTCGGCGGAATCTTCGGGGAAGCGAAGATCGTGCATGGTGAACTGATAGCCAGTGTCGGTGGTCTCAATATTGGCGATGGGGAAGCGGGCGGCGACGAGAAATTCACGGGAGACTTTGGCTTGCTGGGCGGCGCTGAGGGCGGCGGAAGGATCGGGCTTGAAATTGGTGACGGTGTTATCGGCCTTGAAGGGTTCGCCGCCGGCCAGCAACAGATCGGCGACCTCGATGGTATTTTGCGTCGAAGCCACGCCGCGCCAGGAAAATGGCGAGTTGCCCTCGGGAAAAGCTCCCGCAATGGTGGGAATGTTTCCGTGGTAATCGTGGGAAAGCAGCAGGTTCACCGCGCGGGAGTGAAGGTCGGCCCGCAATCCTATATAAGCGGCCATGCAGATTAGGGCCAGTACCGCCCCGCGAATGGGCGGCCTCGCGCGACGCCGTTCTCCAATTTCGTCACTCACCAGCCGGACCAGACTGGGCAGAGCTATCCCGGCCAGGAGCAGAAACTGAATAATCGGGTCAATGAAGGGCAGCAGATCCCAGGAATAAAAGTGTCCGTTGAATGGCCACAGAAGGCGTACGCCATCGGTGCCGCAGACATCGAGCAGGACGTGGAGGGCGACGCCACTAGCGCTCAGAGCCAGCGCGCTCTGTAAGGAAATTGGTTCTTCGTTACGGCCCACTCGTGTCGCAACGGAATTGTCCCCGCCTCTGCGGTCCAATAGATAAAACGCTGCCGCGATAGCCAGCGCGAGCAACACCGCTCCCAACAGGGAATGGGTGACGGTGTGGTGAAAGAGCAGGTAGGCTTGCGGCCCTCCGAAGATGCTCAGCATATCCAGATCGGGCAACAAGCCGGCGAAAATCAATATCGTAGTCGCGTGAGGCGAGATGCGGTTGAATCCCGCACGCGATACCAGCCAGGAGCTGAGGCCGTGAGTGACCGGATCCATCCGCTAGGCCGTCNNCCGCGGCGGGAACGCAAATGGTGAGCGCATCGGGCGCGACGCGAAAGCGCAGGGGCAGCGGGCCGATGGGTTCGCCATCCACCTGGGCATAGACGGGCTTATCCGCGAACAACGGCTCGCAGAGCGCTTCGGCGCCTTTCCAATACTCAATTCCAGGATAGCCGCGCAGACGCTCCATAAATAGCGGCAGCAGCCAGCCAAAATAGCGAAGCGGATTGGTGGAGTTGGTGGCCATCATCTCGAACATATCCTCAAACAAATTCGCTTCGGTAGTGATGCGAAACGGGCCGCCGTAACTTTTCGTGCGTCCAACCACGAGCAGCCGCGCCTCGCGGCTCTCGCCGCCGCCGCTGATGGAAAATCCCGGGAAGCGATAGAGGAAGAGTTGGCGGAGGCCTTCCCACCAGTAGGCTCCTGTTCCAGTGTAATACTTCAGGCCGTCGCGGACTTTGCGCACCAGCTCACCATCGGGCCCCGCGCCGGCGACGGAAAGAAAATAGCGTACAGCGCCTTGCGCGCGGTTAGTGGACGTAAAATCTACCGCGCCGAGAGCAATGCGGCGATGAATCGCGCTAGGAATCAGGCGGGCGGCGGCGGGAATGTCCCAGGGGATTTCCAGTTCCTTGGCAAAAACGTTGGCGGTGCCGGCGGGAAGAATGGCCAATGGAGTTTGCGAATGGGCGAGGCCATTGGCGATTTCATTGATGGTTCCGTCGCCGCCGCAGGCGATGACCATGTCGAAATTATCCACGGCGGAGCGGGCCAGTTCGGTGGCATGTCCGCGCGCCTCGGTAATTACGGCGTCAATGGCAATTCCAGCTTCGCGCAAGGAGCCCAGTGCTTCAGCGATGTCGCGCTCGCGGCGGGCGCGACGGCGTCCACTGGTGGGATTCTGAATAATGAGCGCGTGCCTGGCGCCGGAGAAAGTCATATCGCGCTCAATGTCGTATCAGCAATTGGCGTCATGTCGCAGCCGGGGTCATGCCCTTTCGTAACAATGGCCCGCGGCGGCACGATTGTATAATAGCGATACGAAGGTGCGCGCTTTTCGATTCGCTAACACCGCGCCGTCGCAACGGGAGTTTTCATGCCAGTCAGCGCTAGCCTCGTTCGCCGCGCCGAAAAACTTCGCGAAGAGCTGCGCCGCCACGTGTATTTGTATTACGTGATCGATCAGCCGGAAGTGTCCGACGCCGCCTTCGACAAGCTCATGAATGAGCTAAAAGCGCTCGAAGCGGCCAACCCGGAACTAAACTCTTCGGAATCGCCGACGCAACGGGTGGGCGGCACTCCGCGCGAGGGCTTTGCGACTTGGAAGCATCAGGGGCCCATGCGCAGCCTTGACAACGTGTATTCGGCGGACGAGTTGCGCGATTTCGACCGGCGCGTCCGCGAAATTATTGGGCGCGAAACGGTGGCCTATGTCACTGATCATAAATTTGACGGGCTGAGCCTTTCACTGCTGTATGAAAACGGCCGGCTGGCTCACGGCGTCACGCGGGGCGACGGGCTCACCGGCGAAGACGTCACCGCAAACGTGCGCACCATTCGCTCGATTCCGCTGGTGATCGCTCCTACCGCACTCAAGAAAGCGAAAATCAGCGGCGATTTAGAAGTGCGCGGCGAAGTGATCATGACGCGCAAAGCATTCGACGAAATGAACGCACGGCAGCAGGAGGCTGGTGCGAAGATTTTCGCGAATCCACGCAATGCAGCGGCGGGATCGGTGCGCGTGCTGGATACCTCGATTACCGCCTCGCGCAAGCTGCATTTTTACGCGTACTACCTGGCAGCGACCGGCGCGGGGGTTCCACGGAAATATTCGGAGACGCTGAAATTGCTGGGCGCGCTGGGATTTCGGACCTGTGGCGATGCAAAGCTGTGCACCTCGATTGAAGACGTGGCGGAATATTGCGCGAAGTGGGAGAGCCGCCACGCGAAGCTGCCCTACGAAGTGGACGGAATCGTGGTGAAGGTGGAAGAGCTGCCGCTGTGGGAAGAGCTGGGCTATACGGCCAAAGCGCCGCGATGGGCGACGGCGTATAAATATGCCGCCCAGCAGGGAACGACGATTGTGCGGGCGCTGAATGTCAGCGTGGGGCGCACCGGAGTGATCACTCCATGGGCGCTGCTCGACCCCGTCCAAATCGGCGGCGTGACGGTGACGCGCTCCACGCTGCACAACATGGATGAAGTCGGCCGGCTGAATATCCACGAAGGCGACACGATCCTGGTGGAACGCGCGGGCGAAGTGATTCCCCACGTCCTCGAAGTGGTCAAGCATGGCGCGGGAGAAAAACCCTTTGTGATGCCGGAGAAATGCCCGCAATGCGGCAGCCACATTCATAAAGCGGAAGATGAAGTGGCCTACCGCTGCGTGAATGCGTCGTGCCCGGCAAAGCGCAAGGAACAGCTCATTCACTTCGCGGGACGCCACGCCATGAATATTGACGGGCTGGGCGAAAAACTCGTAGAGCAACTGGTGGAGAAAGGAATCGTCCGCGACTTTGCCGATTTGTACGCGCTGGACCCAGAGACGTTGACGGGTCTCGATCGGATGGCCGAGAAGTCCGCGCAGAATTTACTGGACGAAATTGCCGCGAGCCGGAAAGCGGGGCTGGCGCGACTGATTTACGCGCTGGGGGTTCGCTTCATTGGCGAACGCACCGGGCAATTGCTGGCCGAGCATTTTGGTTCGATGGAGGCGCTGGAAAACGCCAGCGAAGAGCAATTGCTAGAGGTTAACGAGATTGGGCCAAAAGTCGCGTCGGCAATTGTCGAATTCTTTTCCGAAGCGGCCAATCGCAAAGTAATCGAAAAGCTTCGCAAGGCTGGAGTCAATCTCAGCCAGGAACGCGTGGCCCAGGCGAGCACCCGGTTTGAGGGTCAGGTTTTCGTCTTTACCGGCACTCTGGAAAATTACAGCCGCGAAAGAGCTGGTGAGATTGTGGTTTCACATGGCGCCAAAGTGGGGAACTCGGTGAGCAAAAAGACGACGTATGTTGTGGTCGGCGCGGATCCGGGCTCGAAGGCTGACAAGGCGCGCACGCTGGGCGTGCCGATTCTCAGCGAAGCCGAATTCAGCGAGCTACTCTCTGAGGAACTGTCTTGAACAAAAGCGAAGGTGCCGCCCGCAAGGGGCGGCGCTACACGGAGCGTGTTGATTGGGCCATCCGCAAAAATCGCCGGTCAAGGCTTAATCCAGATGAACTGAGATGTAACGAGCACGTTGCCACAGATGACAGGCTTGGAGTTAGAGGTGAGCAAGTCGCGCCTTTCGGTATCCTTGAGTGATATCCGTCCGTGAATATCGAATGCGCTGACGTCGGTCGTTCGTCCCTGCGCGTCCACATCAAAGATGACCATCGGGAGTTTCGTCAGATTTTCGGAAATGGGACCATATTCGCTGACGGATAAATGGCTTGCGCCAGCGGTAGCAACAGAGGAACCCGGAAAATGCCTCCAAAATGAATCGGTAAGGGTTGGCCTTCATCTTTGCGCCACATCCTTGAGGGAGCACCCTCCAGTGGAGCAATGAGTGTCTCGCTGGCGGCTTCCAGCGGTTCGAAGGCCGTGACTTCAGCCTCCAGCGATACGCCATCTGGAAACGACTTTGTAATTTTTCGCGGAAAACGCTTCAATCCCGATACCATGTAATTCTCAAGTTCCTCTCGTTGATGAGCGTTGCCGACGCGAATCGGCAATTCGTTGGAATCATTCAGGCAGGCGAAATGCCCCTCCCACTCTGCGCAGGTGGAAGAGGAACCGTTAACGATCTGGTGTTTCAAATGTAAGTTGGGAAGGCTCGCATCGAATGACAATCTGAGGTGAAAATCGAGCGCCCATTCAAGATAGAGCGCATAAAAGCGACTAGTGTTGTCGCCGCGGTTCCATAATTGGCCTCAGTCGGCGACTTCGGTATTAGCGGTTCATTGTGTATTGTGAGCCGTTCACAGGGAACGCTTTAGAATCTGGCGCGAAGAAAATCGAGAATGATGTAGCCGATGAGCGCGGCAACAAGAGCGATGGCAAAGTTAAACTCGGTGAAAATATCGTGGAGCGCCCAGTCCAGACCTTTCACCCGCCCCAGCCCAGAGTGCTCGAATTCGCCCATCAAAAGATTGGAGTAAAAGAGGAAGATAATAAAACCTACCTCGATCAGGGCTCTTCGCATTCCTGCCTTCATCTTTGCACGTTACCGCCATTCCTCTGCCAATGGCAACCGGGATGAATGATCGAAAGGCGGTCGAAACCTCGTAGGGAAGGCAAATGCAGATTGCTCGCCCTGGCCCAAGGTCAAAGTCGGCGTACTCAGCGGCTAAAGCCGCTTGATAGTGCGACTGTTGACGGCGGGGTTGAAACCCCACACTACAAAGAGCGAATCGCAGAACTCCTGCCTCCGAAAGCGTCGGGGACCCAGAATGACGGCGAGTTGTGAATGTGCTCTGGAGAAGCGTGGGGGTGGAGATCCGAGAAGAATGCCGCCCGCAACGCCCCGTCAAAGCTCAGTCGGGAGGGGGCGGCGCTAGAGGACGAGTTGTTCGGTGCGCTCGTCAGCTTGCACACAGCATATAATTGGGGAGTGGGCGGAACGGACGATCGCGCATTCGCCGGACGTTGACGCGGCTTTGGCCGCGAGCAGCGTTTCGGGGATGGGAGGAAAGTCCGGACTTCAAAGGACAGCGCGCCTGGTAACGCCAGGGGGCAAAGCGGGCGGATGGTTCGCCTGCCGAGCTACGGAAAGTGCAAC
>PKXT01000088.1 GCA_003133505.1 Acidobacteriota bacterium | reverse complement strand
ATGACCGGCATTGAAGCGGGCGCGCGGGTGGATGTTGACCGCTACGAAAAAAATGACGCCCGCGATTTCGCCCTCTGGAAAGGTCCCAAGCCAGGTGAGCATTTCTGGGAGACGGTGATTGGTCCCGGCCGCCCCGGATGGCACATTGAGTGTTCCGCGATGGCCATGGCTTACCTCGGAGACACTCTTGACATCCATACCGGCGGAGTGGATCTCACCTTTCCGCATCACGAAAACGAAATCGCCCAAAGCGAAGCCGCCACTGGCCAGCCGTTTGTCCGCTACTGGCTGCACGCCGAGCATCTCCTCGTCGAAGGCGAGAAGATGTCCAAGTCACTGGGGAATTTTTATACCTTGCGGGATTTGCTTGCCAACGGCCACAAACCGTCCACCATCCGTTTCCTGCTCGCTTCCGTTCCCTACCGCCGACAGTTGAATTTCACCATAGACAGCCTCCAGCAGGCCGCCAGTTCCATCGAACGCCTTCGCAACTTCGTCTCGCGTTTGGAGTCCGGGAAATTTCCCGCGCGCCCATCCGCTGCTACCTCTGCCACGCAGGCGGAAGGCGGAGTCGAAAATCGTGGAGGAAGCATTGCGGAGCGCGTGAAGCAAGCCGAGGAGGATTTCGACGCCGGTCTCTCCAACGATCTGAATACCGCCGTCGCCTTGGCTGCTATCTTCGATCTTGTACGGGACGTGAACATAGCAATGGATCGGGGCAAAATCTGTCAGGATGACGTGCCGCTAATTCTTGCCGGATTCGAAAAATTCGATGCCATCTTCGCCGTCCTCCGTAACGATGACGATGAAAAACTTCGCCGTCTCGGCTATCTGGACAATGATGCCGCTCTTGCCGATTCCGCCATTGAGCAGCTTGTAGCCGCGCGTCAGACGGCCCGCCAGCAGCGCAATTTCGAGAAATCCGACGAAATCCGCCAAACCCTTGCGGACAGTGGTATCATCCTCGAGGACACCCGCGACGGCGGGGTCCGCTGGAAGCGCAAATGACCCGAAACATCGCTAATCGTCCCGCGTCCCACGAGCTCCCCTCCAGTCAGCGTCCCAGTCTGTTTAGCGTCGATTAACTCCACTTTTTCCCCGCATAACTTCCGCGCGGCTGTATCGCCTGCCGCGTCCGATAAACCTTTCACTACTATCGGAGGAAAAAGCCATGTTGACGACTGAAGCAAAGCTGCCACGCCTGATTACATCTCTGCCGGGGCCAAAAGCCAGGCAATGGGTTGAGCTGGACCACCAGTTCCTTTCACCATCCTATACGCGTGATTATCCGCTGGTCGCCGCGCGTGGCCGCGGTGCGAACGTGGAAGACGTTGATGGCAACACCTTCCTCGATTTCGCGGCTGGCATCGCCGTAGTCTCTACCGGCCATTGCCATCCTGAGGTTGTCGCCGCTATTCAAAAGCAGGCCGCCGAATTGATTCACATGTCCGGTACTGACTTTTACTATTCCGGCCTCGTCGAGCTGGCCCGCCGGCTCAACGATATCGTCCCCGGTGTGGAACCCAAGCGCGTCTTCTTCACCAATTCCGGCACCGAAGCCGTTGAAGCCGCGATGAAACTGGCTCGTTATCACACGGGACGCGAGAAGTTTCTCGCCTTTACGGGCTGCTTCCATGGCCGCACTTTCGGCTCGCTTTCGCTGACCGCCAGCAAATCGGTGCAGCGCAAGGGATTTGGCATGTTGGTCCCCGGCGTCTTCCATGCGCCATATCCCAATACCTATCGCGGCACGTGGGGCTTTCCGCCCGAAACCGTGGCTGCGGATTCCATAAAGTTTATTGAGGACGCGCTTTTCCGCCGGCTGGTGGACCCTTCCGAAATCGCCGCCGTGTTTATTGAGCCGATTCAAGGCGAAGGCGGTTATCTGCCCGCGCCCGCCGCATTCCTGCAAAAGCTGCAGACTCTTTGCCGTAAGCATGGCATCCTGCTAGTAACTGACGAAGTGCAATCCGGCATGGGCCGCACCGGCAAATGGTGGGCCCACGAGCACGCCGGCATTGAGCCCGATATCGTTTGCGCAGCCAAGGGTATCGCTTCCGGCATGCCTCTCGGCGCGATGATTTCCCGCGCCAGTGTTATGGATTGGAAGCCCGGCGCGCACGCCACGACGTTTGGCGGCAATCCCGTCTGCATCGCTGCTGCGCTCGCCACCATGAATCTGCTCGAGAACGGATATATTGCCAATGCCGCGAAGATGGGCGAATTCCTCTTCGCCCGAATGAAGGATTGGCCCGCTCGCTTTCGCACCGTTGGCGACGTGCGCGGCAAAGGTCTGATGATTGGCATTGAATTCGTTCGCAATCAGAAAACCAAGGAGAAAGGCTCCGAGATTCGCGAAAAGATCATTCAGGCCGCGTTTCAACACGGCCTTCTGGTCTTGGGTGCAGGCGGGAATGGCGTGCGCCTCTCGCCCCCCCTGATGATCAACGAAGAGCAGGCCGATTGCGCATTGGGCATCCTCGAAACCTGCATCGCCGAGGTCGAACGCACCCTCTAGCGCGCCTAGTGGGACGATGTCATTTGCGTGGCCTTCCTGCCTGGCTGGTATAACGAACGGAATGGACTAGTGGAGCGAGGGGTCTCCCACTCTACGAAAATTCGTCATTCCGAGCGTAGCGAGGAATCTCTTTTTCTTTAAGAAGCTGGAAAATTAGACTTATTGCATTGGCTCGGAATTCCTGGGAGTCGCAGGTTTTGTCCTAAGTTAGCTTCCAGCGGACGAATGGATTAATCCCTACATTAGCAAAGGCAATGGGGTACAGCCCCGGGGCTTAACCAGATAGAATAGCGCCTTGCATAGAATCCTTGATGTCGGCTGCGGTGTCGTGAAATCTCCCGGCGCCATTGGCATTGACAAAAATCCCCGTACCGCGGCCGATGTCCTCTGCGACATTGACCGCGGCGCGCTTCCCTTTCGCGAAAGCGTATTTGACGAAGTCCGCGCCATTCACGTCATCGAACACGTCGCCGACGTCATCGCCACCATGGAGGAATTCCACCGCGTCACACGAGCTGGTGGAACGATCTTCATCGCCACGCCGCATTACACTGATTTCAGCTCTTTCTGTGATCCCACTCACCGCTGGCATCTCAATTCTTTTTCTTTCTATTACTTTTATCCCCAGGGCATTCACGGCCAGCCCAGTTTTTATTCCCGCGCCCGCATGATCGAAAGGCGCGTCCACGTCCGCCTGCTGCGCCTCTGGCGCATGTTGGGCTTCGAATTTATGGTCAACCACGCCCGCTGGTTTCGCCGCTTCTGGGAGTTTTATCTTTGCTTCATCATCCGCGGCAAATCGCTGGAATTCGAATTCGAAGTCCTCAAGTAGTTCGTCGCTATCTCTCTTCCCGATTCCCACCTGACAGCGGACTGTGATAAATAACAGGCGTAGGCGGCCATTCATTCCGGCCTGTCTCTCTCAAAATGCTGGCTCGCATCCTGTTTCCGCTCGTTCGTTTCGCTGCTCGCAAAGGGCTGGCTGGCTCGAATTCCGATTCCAGCGCCAGCGCTACCGCTCGTCGGCAAGGCATTGGGGTTCGCGGCGAAACTTACGCCTATTGGCACCTTCGCCACCTCGGCTATGTCCTGATAGCCCGCAACCATCATTCCCCTGGCGACCATGCCGAACTCGACCTTGTCGGCTATGACGGCGAAATCCTGGCATTCATCGAAGCAAAAACGCGCACTCCGCCCGCCGAAGGCGCAACGGCCAATGCGATTCCCACGAATGTCGCTCATGGCAAAGCCACATCGGGCAGTTTCCAATCCGGCGGAAAATCGCCTGGCAAATATGCCCTGCTTCCCGAAGAAAACATCACCGCTGGCAAACGTCACGCCATGTCCCTCATCGCCAAACGCTTTCTCCGCGAACGCCGCTTGCTGAAAGTCCCCTACCGCTTCGACGTCCTGGCCATCGAAAAATCGGCCTGGTTCTCCTCCCACCATTCGCCTCCACAAAGCCGCCTTCTCCGGCGAGTAGATTCCATCGTGCGCGGACGTGGCGAACGCAAGAGAATTGCCGCGGAATTCTCTCGATGCCAATGATGTTCTATTGTCCCTGCGTATGTATAAAGCGATAAATAAAGGCAAGAGCAGTTCGGAGCGTTGGAAACCGTGCTCTGTCTCTATCTCATCTCGGAAAACGCGAAGCGTTTATC
>PKXT01000035.1:890-2530 GCA_003133505.1 Acidobacteriota bacterium | reverse complement strand
ATTCATCGGCGGTAAACATCGTGCCCGAGGGATTGTTGGGATTTGCAAGGTAAATGATTCGCGTTCGCGGAGTGACCGCCGCGGTGATGGCCGCGAGATCGTAGTGAAATTCGCGAATCGGCGCACGAACAATCCTAGCTCCAATGCTGCGCAAAGCGATCTCGTACAGCGGGAAAGTGCCTTCGGAAATAATGCCTTCATAGCCGAAGGGCACATAGGCCCGCGCAGACTGGTCAATCAGGTCGCTCGACCCGCATCCCAGGACAATCTGTTCTTTGGGCACGTTATGGCGTTCGGCCAGCGCCTCGCGCAGGTAAAATCCGCCGCCGTCGGGATAGCGATTAGTCCCCGCGAGAATCTTGCGGGCCGCATCCATCGCCAAAGGCGAAGGACCCAGCGGGTTTTCATTCGATGCCAGTTTTATGACGCGCATGCCCAGCTCCCGCTCCGCTTCTTCAATGGGCTTGCCTGGAATGTAAGGGCGAATCGCCCGGACGTAGGAGGGGACCAACTCTACTGGAAATCGGCTCATTCGTCGCGGGATTCCTTTTCTGATGTGGGGGGCGCCTCTGATTTCCGCGCGCGGGGCTGATGCGAACCCGCATTGGCCTGCTCACTGTTGCGACGGCCGCGATTGACGCGATCAAAAATAGGCGCGCTGTTTCCTCGCGGGCTGTCACTTCCGGCTGCGGACTCAGATACACCTTGGCCTGTTGGGTGGAACTTATGGAACGATGGCGCTGGCCGGGGGCTATGCGGGCGAGCACCCTGTGCGACTCCGCCTCCTCTGGAGCTACCCTTCGCACCCTTCCATGGGCCAGAAGGCTTTCCTCTGCGCTGGGCGCCGCCTTGCCCTTTACCGAAAGTCTTTCCCAGCGGGAACTTGCCGCCGCGCGGGGCTCCGCCCGTGGAATGCGATGGCCACGTGCGCCGATCACTTTGCTTGGCACCGGAGACACCGCTCGAAAATCCCCGATCACCTCCCCGCCCGTCACCACCTCTGGTTCCGCTATCGTAGTTGTCGTCGCGTTTGCCTCTCCATGGCGGATGAGCGCTGGGCGCTCCTTCAGGAGCAGCTGGCTCGGGCCAGGCGCGCCCGCCGGGGGGAATGCTGGCGTTCTTCTTGGGCCATTGCTTGCGCGGGCCATCCGTTTGGACCCCGGACTGGCCGGCGTTACCGCCGCGCCACTGATTCCGTCCTCCAAATGAACGCCCTCCCTGNNTTCTTTCTCGGCCATGAAGTGCGGCTGCCGTCGGCTGGTCTGGCGCCGTTCGATTTCCATTGATTGGGCGGCCGCTGCCCGTCTGTGCGAGGCGCGCCAGCCGCACTTCCCTGCCCTAGGCGTCTCTCTTGGGCGCCTGTAATTTTTTTAGGCCACGACTTACGGGGACCGGCCGGCGCGCCAGTGTTACCGCGCCAGGCATTCCTCTCTCCTTGAGGGCGCTCGCCTTGCGGACGTCCATCGTGAGGCCTATCTCCGCGAGGACGATCGTCATGGGGACGCCCACCCTGCGGCCCGCCGGCATTCTTGCCGTGCCACGGTTTTGGCTCTTCCTGCGAACTCGGCGCCCCTGCCCCAGGCCGAGGACGCCCCTGCCAGGGCCTCGAACCGCCTTGCGCCGGCTTGGTCGCCCGCGCG
>PKXT01000035.1:0-842 GCA_003133505.1 Acidobacteriota bacterium | reverse complement strand
GTCTTTTCCCCCATTCCCCTCGCCCCATTGCTCGCCATGCGGCGCAGCTCCAGGATTTCCTGCTGATTTAACTCACGCCAAGCGCCCACCGGCAGCGCCGCCAACTCAATCATCCCGACGCGAACGCGCTTGAGCTTCTCCACTGGGTGACCTGCTTCAGCTAATGCCGGACGCAGCGAGTCGTCGCGAATATTGCGCAGCACCGCCTCATACCAGGCATTGTCGCCCGCGCGCACTCGCTCCAGCTTCACGCCGATGCGCTGATCCAATTCCTCGATCTGCTCGCGGGTCAGTTCNNTCGCCGTCGTTGGTCAGCAGGAGCAAGCCCGAGCTGTGGAAGGGCAGCCGCCCAATGGGATACACGCGCTCCGGTGCGCGCTCCAGAAGATCGGATAGCGATGGGCGGCCCTCGGGATCGAGCAGGGTGGAGACCACCGCGTCAGGCTTATGCAGAGCGAGATAGGTCATCTCGGCGGGAGCGTGCAGCAGCTTGCCACCCACCTTAATGTGGTCTCGATCGGGAACGGCCTTGGTTCCCAGCTCGGTCACCATNNNNCCGTGACGTCGCGAAGCTATGCCCGCTCGCGAAATGATTTTTTGCAGCCGGAGTTCTTCTCCGGCCACTGTTTCCTTCGGAGTTTTTTTCTTAAACATTTTCGATTTAGGACGTTCTTATGACGTCGGTCCCATGTGAAGCGTTACTAGCTATTCCTTCGGCTTCTTCAGCCTTTTCCAGGGCTTCGACTAACGCAGCGCTGCTTTCCGGCGAGCCTGTTTCGTCCGGTTCGGATTCCACAATTTCAATTCCCGCACCGCCAGCCAGGCCTCTGTCGGTCTGCAGG